>JAILRX010000064.1 GCA_024697985.1 Treponemataceae bacterium
AAAACAATTGTATCACTTTAGTTAGCCCCTGACAACGTCAAGTTTTTAATGCTGATTTAACAATTTTGGAGTAGAATATCAGTTACACATTAGTCAACATTTTTATTGGAGAAAAAAAATGCATACACAGGACGAATTAGAAAATATTTTAAAAGCACAGAGAGAATTTTTTAAAACAGGCAAAACTTTTGATGTTTCATGGCGAATTGAACAGCTTAAAAAATTACGCGATGCAGTCATTGAATATGAAGACGAAATCGAAAAAGCCATGTTTGAAGATTTGGGCCGTTCTCAATTGGAAGCATATTTTTGCGACATCGGAAGCATCATCCTTGAGGTAAACGAAATCATCAAGGGATTGAAAAGATGGGCAAAACCGGAAACTCATTTCAGCGGGCTGACCTGCTTTCCAAGCCTTACGACAAAGGTCTACAAAGTTCCATACGGAAATGTTTTGATAATCAGTCCTTTCAACTTTCCATTTTTACTCTCGCTTGGAGTTCTGGCAGCCGCAATTTGTGGTGGAAACACGGCAATCATCAAGGCAAGCTCTAAATCACTGAACTCCACCGCCGTCCTGCAGAAAATCATTTCAAAAACCTTTTCTCCTGAGTTTGTTACTGTAATTGATGGCGGCCACGATGTTGCAGACATGTGCCTTGCAATGAACTTTGATAAAATTTTCTACACAGGCTCTCCAAAAATCGGAAAGCACGTCATGGAAGCTGCCTCTAAAAATCTTACGCCGGTTGTGCTTGAACTGGGCGGTGAGACAGGAAACTGGGCCATCGTTCGAAAGGACGCAAACATAAAAGATGCCGCACGAAAAATTGCCTTCTTCAAGATGTGCAACAGCGGTCAGATCTGCATCAACATAAATCAGGTTGCAGTGGCAAGCGAAATCGCCGATGAATTTTTGCAGGCGCTCAAAGATGAAATCGAAAGGCAGATTGGACCAAGCGCAATCGAAAATCCTGAATACGCAAAACTGATAACTAAGGCAGCCTACGAAAAATGCGCATCAGAAGCTGAACTTTATAAAGACAGAATCGTATACGGCGGAAAAGGAAATCCTGACACACAGAAGTTTGAGCCTACAATCATCTATCCTGTAAACATTGATGAAAAAATTGTTCAGCACGAACTTTTCAATCCGCTTTTGCCTGTCGTTCCATTTGATGACAAGGACATCGACAAAATCATGGATGTAGTTGCAAGCCGAGAACACGGACTTGCCCTCTATATTTTTACGAAAAACCTTCGATGGGCAAAAAAGGTCATGGCGACCCAGCAGTACGGAGGCGGCTGCATCAATGAAGTCTGCCTTCACATCATGGTTAAAGGCGTTCCTTTTGGAGGAACCGGCCACTCTGGAATGGGCAGCTATCACGGAAAATGGGGATTCATGGAATTCACCCATCCTTCAAGCGTCCTGATTGGAAAAACTTTCGGAAATTTATCCTTGAGGGAACATCCATACACAGGGAAAAAAGCAAAAGGAAAAAAGACTCTTTTGAAACTGTTCGAACGCTGATTTTCAGCAAAGCCTCCTGTATTTTTCAGTCAAGCCTAAATTTTTCGGGTTTGATTATTTAATATGAAAAATGCTAGAATGAAGGGGGTAGTTCGATTGTAAAAATCGGGCGGATTCATTCGGAGGCTTAATCAAATGACATTTTATGAACCAGGACAGGAAATAGAAACAGAAATCGTGGCTATCACAGACAGCTACATTTTCTTAGACTTAAATGCTAAAACCGAAGGTGTTTTAGACAGACACGAACTCGAAGACGATGACGGAAACGTCAGCGTAAAAGAGGGAGACAAAATCAAGGCTTATTTCGTCGGAGCAAAAGACGGCGAAATGCAGTTCACGACAAAACTTACAGGCGAAAAGGCAGACAAATCGATGCTTGAGAATGCCTGGAAAAACAAGATTCCAGTTGAAGGACGCGTAGAAAAAGAAATCAAGGGCGGTTTTGAAGTACGAGTTGGAAATTCACGTGCGTTCTGCCCTTTCAGCCAGATGGGATTCCGACAGAAAGAAGAACCATCATTTTTCGTAGGAAAAACTCTCAACTTCATCATCACAGAGTATA
>JAILRX010000103.1 GCA_024697985.1 Treponemataceae bacterium
GTATGAGTTCGGCTACGGATTGAGCTACACGAACTTTGAGTACTCGGACCTGCAGGTGGCTGCCGCCGACTCGCCGGTGCACGATACGCTCGCCACCTCGCTTTTGCCCGGCGAAAAACCGCTTTACAAAATCAGTTTTACAGTAACAAATACGGGTGACTTCGACGGATGTGAGACTTCACAGATTTACGTAAAAAATCCGCATGTTGGAAACGATAAAGTCGAAGTATCATCAATTGCGCTTGCTGAATTTGCTAAAATCAGCCTTAAAAAAGGCGAATCAAAAAGAATCGAATTCGTTTTGGGCGAAAGAAGCTTTTCGCTTTTCAATTCGAATGAAAATCAGTTCAGCGTGATTGCAGGCGAATATACGATAGAAGTCGGTTCATCAGTCAAGGACATCAGACTTGAAAAGAAAATCCGTGTTGAAGGATTAGACTTTGAAAGCTGGCTCAAAAGCGAGACTTCGTTTGACGGAAAGAGCCGTGTCTTCAAGAATTCACTCGTGCATAAAAAAGGCGAGTTTACCTGCCAGGACAGTCTTTTTGTCATGGCAAAGGAAAGCCGTTTTGTCAGAAATCTGGTCAATCTTCTTGAGTTTTTGCTCGTCCTCATCAGCGAATCAAAATCGAGGGAAGATCCTGCAAACAAAATTACGATTTACGGGCTTGAGGAAAATCCGATAGAAAGTTTGATAAGTACGGGCGGTGAAATTTTCAGTGAAAAGCTGATGAATTTTATCATCCGGCGCGCAAATAGAGGCGCAAATAAGCGCAAATAGATAGGTTATCAGGAGGGTAGAAATATGGAAAATACTGAAAAATTGGATGCAAGAAGCAAGTGGTGCTATTCAATCGGTGCCACAGGACGTGATGCGGCTTACGCTTTGGTAAGCATGTTTTTGATGAGCTACATTCAGTACACGATGAAACTTACGGTCGCGCAGTTCAGCGTAATCGGAATCATAATCGTGGTCTGCATGGTCTGGGATGCAATCAACGACCCGCTCATGGGTATCATCATCGAAAACTGCCACATGAAAATGGGTAAATATCGTCCATGGATATTGATGGGCTCAATCTTGAACGCCCTTGTAATCATCGCCTTGTTTACGCTCAGACCGACTGGCTGGGCCTTCGTCGGATTTTTCGGTGTCGGCTATCTTTGCTGGGGTATGACTTACACGATGAACGACATCGCCTATTGGGGTATGCTTCCAAGCCTTACCAGTAATGCAAAGGAACGAAACCTTCTTGTTACATTGATGGGTATTTTCGTCTGTGTCGGTCAGTTTGCCGTTGCCGGCGTCGTTCCTATGGTTATTGCCGGAAATGCTATCAATGCCTACCGAATTGTTGCCCTCGTCGTTGCCCTCTGTTTCATCGCCTTCCAGGTTCTTACGGTCCTTGGCGTAAAGGAAAAGAAACACGCTTCTGAAACGACCGAAAAGCTCGGGCTCAAGGACATGTTCAGAATCTTTGCCAAAAATGACCAGCTCATTCCTGCCGGAATCGCGTCCCTCCTTTTCAACATCGGAAACGGACTTTTAATCATGTTCGGAATGAACTTTTTCTATTTTGAATTCGGCTATTCAAAGGGCGGCGATCTTGTATTCATCTTCACGATAATGTATGGAGTAGGTACTTTGATCGGAGAATTCATCTTTCCTCTGCTTTCAAAATATTTCCACCGAAAAAAACTTTTGCTTTTTTTCATCTGCTTTACCTGTTACGGATACATTCTTTTGCTTTTGATAGGACATGGCCTTCCTAAAAATGTAGTTTTGATAAACATAATCGGTTTTTGGATTTTCTTCTGTCAGAGCGTCCTCAACATGCTGATAATCGTCATGCTCAACAACACGATTGAGTATTACGAAGTAAAATTCAACGAGAGGCACGACTCGATTATCTCGACTGTCCGAAGTTTTTCTGCAAAGCTTTCAGGCGCCATCAATCAGGGCATCGTAAACCTGACCCTCATCGTAAGCGGTATCTATGCTATCAGTCAGAAAATCAGCGACCTTGAGGTAAGGGCCGGAACAGGAGAAATCCTTCATGATGAAGTTTTGGCTCAGGCTGATACTTTCATATCGACTGCAAGCAACATGCAGCTTTTTATCCTAAGGCTTGGTATTACGATCATTCCTATCACGGCATTCATTATCTGTCTTGTCATCCTGAAGAAAAAATACAAGATTGATGAAAAAATGTACGAGGAGCTCCTGCAAGAAATCAATTCACGAAAAGTAAAATCGAACGGAAATTGATTTTGAAAATGCAAAAACTCTTTACAGATTGAGAATTATTATTGATAATAAATTGATTCAATAATATTTTTCAATCTGAGAGAGACTTGAATCAACTTTAGGCAGTGTGGGGAAAATTTTTGTGGGATGCCCGGAGAGAAAAAATAAAAATAAAAATAAAAATAAAAAAAGTGATTTTTATCAAGTAGAAAAAAAACGTAAATTTACCGTCCAGCTTTTTATAGTTCTCGGTTCGTTTGCCGTTTTTACAGTTTTGATCTGCTCAACGCTTTGGACTAACTATTGCTCAAAAAAAGGAACTGATCTTGCCTCAAACAAGGTAAGTGAATTTTACATCAAGGAAATTGCAAACCAGAACCTTCAGATTATAAACGAAGATTTTGAGCGTCATTTTACATATCTTGAAAAAACCGTAGAGTTCTTGACTCCTCAGAACCTTACATCAATTGATTCTTTGAGGCGCTATCTTGACCGCACACAAAAATCCTACGACCTCGATGATCTTGCCTTCGTCGACCAGAAGAATATAGTACATAACTTCAACTCCTCAGTTGATGGCTTAAAAAAATATCCTTTCTTGAAAAATGAAATAAAAGACAGGATTTTTGAGACCATCACTCTTGAAAACGGGGAAAATCAGGTGATTTTAGGAATCCCTGTTGATAAAGTCTACGTTAACGGCACAAAACTCAAGGCCTGTCTGATTGAAGTCAACATCGACAGAATGGTCCACGCCATGACACAGAAAACCGAAAACATCGAAACCTACTGTAACTTTTATTACGAAGACGGAAAAAGCCTTACAAATTCTGCATTTGCAGGACTTTCGGCACATCATAATATTCTCGAAGTGCTCGATCACAAAAGA
Organism: Treponemataceae bacterium; assembly: GCA_024697985.1. Taxonomy (GTDB): domain Bacteria; phylum Spirochaetota; class Spirochaetia; order Treponematales; family Treponemataceae; genus RGIG9060. The sequence continues at coordinate 3,138 of JAILRX010000103.1, forward strand.
ATCACTTCGGATTTTAAAAACGGAAAAAGCGGTTTTGCCCGCCTGGATTACAAAAACGGTACGGCTTCACTCTATTATATCCCGGTTACGAACACGAGATGGTTTCTTGCAATTCTGGTCTTTGACAGCGTAATCAACAGCCAGATAAATTCAATCGCCAAAGACATGCTTTTTCAAAACCAGATGCAGCTTATAATTACGCTTTGTGCTATGCTTTTTTTCTTCGTTACATTGATGCTTCTTGTCAGACGAAATGCAAAGCTCAGACTTCAGTCGGAAAGGCAGCTTACTATCGAGACCGAGAAGGTCTTGGACGAGCAGTTCCTGATTGTTGATGCACTCAGCCGTGATTTCAAGAACGTATACCGGGTCGAGCCAGAAAAGCGAATCGCCGTCGTAATCAAGTCTGAAGGCTATACGACAGATGCCTTCGACGAGGAATCTCCTGAAACCTATCCATATTCATTCCTTGCCGCTCAGTACATCAAGGAAAGAGTCTATATTGATGACATCAACTATATGGCAGAAGCTTTGGATTTGGACAATGTCCTTGCAAAACTTAAGGAAAAATCTGAGTTTGTAGGTTCCTACCGAATCATTGAGAACGGAGGCATCCATTTCTATCAGTTTACGTTCCGAACCCTCGAAAATGAAAAAATCATCGTTGGTTTTAAGAATATTGATGCGGCCGTTCAGGATGCAAAGGAAAGGGAAGCATTGAAGGAAATGTCTGAAACCGATTTGATGACTGGCATCTTGAACCGTGTAAGCGGCGAGAAAAAAATAAGCGATTCCCTAAAACTTGGCCGGGGCGGTCTTTTCTGCCTGCTTGATATTGATAATTTCAAGATGTTCAACGACAGTTTCGGTCACGAAGTAGGTGACAAGGTCATCATAGAAGTTGCCCACAGCCTTAAAAAGGCTTTCCGCGACGAGGACATCGTGTTCCGTCTTGGTGGTGATGAATTTTCGGCTTATGCTCCTCATGTAGAAAATGAAAGTCAGGCCCGAAAAATCCTTGACCGTTTCTTCAATAATATCCGCTCAATTGATATTCCTGAATTGAATGGAACTCAGATAACTGTAAGTGTCGGTGCAACTATCATGGAAGAAGGTGAAGAGACCGTCTTCTCTGAAAAGTATAAGCTCGTTGATATCGGTGTCTATGAAAGCAAAAAAATTCCAGGCATGGGATTAACTTTTAAATAAATCCTTGTTCTTGCAGACATAATCGCAGAAAAGGCAGATGTCTTCTGTTTTTCCAGGAAAACGGAATCCAGTCTTTTCCTTTTCTTTCCGGAATTTTTCAAGGCCCTTCTCATAGCAGAGTTTTACCATCTGGTTTGATTCTGCATTTTTCATCAGAGTTTCGTAGCCGTCATCAATCGTTCCGATAAAAAGTTCCGGATTTTCGTTTGCATAGCCGCAGCATGGCGCGATTTTTCCGTCAGGCTGCACGAAAAAAATATGTCCGGGGCCGGCACAAAAATCATCCTTGAACCATTTTTTGTCTTTCCAGGAAAGCTCATCCGATGATTGCAATGACTGTGCATTCAAGGCTACGCTGATGAATAGATCGTCGCTTTTAATAAAGCAGGCATTTTTTTTGAAGCAGCATTTTCCGCCAAGTTCGAGTGCAAGAAGCGTAAGCAGTTTCTTCTGTTTTTTCAGTGTGTGGAGGCTCTGCTTTACAGATGAAAAAGTTGTCTGAATTTCAATCATCGTGGAATTGTTCCATATCTGGCTGATTTTTCTGCAGAATTTAGCCGTGTATCTGAAGTCTCCGCC
>JAILRX010000134.1 GCA_024697985.1 Treponemataceae bacterium
GTCCATGGCACGATACAGTGGTCACGAACAGGAATATCCAAGTGATGATAGTATTCATCAGTTTTTTCAGGATTCAAAGTCGGAACCGTTATGCTAAGATAGCCATAATCCGTTGTATGAATCTTATGCAAAATACGATGAGCTTCTTTTCCGTCAATTCCATTGTTGTATCCGGTGTTGTATGCCTGAAGACATGTACTTTCAATTCCAAGTTTTTCACGGAAGAACTGCTTGTGTTTCGCTACGATATCATCGTTCGTGTAAGTTCCGAGGTTGTAAATGTGCCAGTCAATCTTAAAGTCCTTACAAGCAACTGCCAAATCTTCAAGAGACTTGTAGTTCAAACTTGTAACGGTCGTAACAATTCCCATCGAAGGAAAGTTTGAATGATACATTTCCTTGTACTTATTGATAGCTTCAAAGCCTTTTACAACTCTGTCGTAACTTCCAGGTCCTCGAATTTCATCATTTACATCCTTGAATGCATCAAGAGAAACGAAGATTACATTCCACTGATCTTTTACGATTCGTTCTGCATATTTCTCAAGCAAAGTTCCGTTTGTGTTTACAGAGCAAAAAGAGCCGCTTTTCTGAATGTAAGCAACCAAGTCACAAAGATCCGGATATAAAAATGGCTCACCACCCCAGAGGTAATAAACAGGACGCTTGTATTTTAATTCATCAACAAGTTTTTTGTATGTTTCAAGTGGAACAATTGATTTTGCTTCATTTGCAGCATATTCACCTTTAAGGTAGCCTTTGTCGCCTCGCTGGCCGCACATCTTGCAACGCAGGTTACAAAGTGGTGTCAACTTGAGGTAAATCAAGCTGAAGTTTTTCATGTGGTCGTAGCCTTCGAAGTGACGTTTTTTGAGCATTGATTTATACATGTTCAAAAAACCGTGAAGCATACGCTCACCAACTTTTAGCTTCAATTTCAAAAGACCTGGAACAACGGCAAAAATATTTTTTGGTTTAGCCCTTCGTTTTGGAGCCTTTGTAGTTTTTTCTTGAATTTCTGTTTCATTTTTATCTGACATTTTTTTCTCCACATTTCAGGCGTCAATCAATTTGCCTTTTTCGTATCACTTGTTAAAGATTTCATTGAATTAGAAATGCACCATGCAAGAAAGTTTTTCGGAATAAGACCCGAAGCAAAAGCTGTAACTTTATTTCCAAAACCAGCCCTTACATAAGAGCGTTTTGCAAGTACAGAATTTACAGCGCATTTTGCAACAGCATAGGCGCTCATTCCGTTTTTATATGAAAATTTCTTGTATTTTTCGCTTACGATACCGCAGTTATTATCAAATGATGTTCTGATATAACCAGGCTGTACGCAGGTTACGTTCACGCCATACTTTCCCAATTCGTGACGAAGTGCAAGTGAGTAGCTTAAAACGTAATTTTTGCTTGCAGCGTATGAAGCAAACATTGGGGTCGGCTGATTTCCGGCAATCGAACCGATGTTCAAAATCGAACCAGATTTTCTTTCTGCCATGTCTTTTCCAAAGATGGCACACATCTGAGTAAGTGTGATGATGTTGAGTTTGAGCATTCCTACAGCCTTGTCACCCAGTTCAATTGATGAACCGTAAAGACCGCATCCTGCATTATTCATCAACAAATCGATTTTGATTTTTTCAGATTCGCAGAAGTTGAAAACTTCATGTGCGGCATTATCTTTAGAAAGGTCGCATGAAAAACATTTAATTTCGACCTTGTTCTTTTCTGAAAGTTCTTTTTTTAATTCTTCAAGCTTGTCGCCAGAACGAGCAACAAGAACCAAGTTATAGCCTTTTCCGGCCAAAATTGTGGCAATCTCCTTGCCAACTCCACCCGATGCTCCCGTTACAAGAGCCCATTTATTAATTTCCATAATTTCTTTTATAACATAGATTTTACGAAGTGTCTACAAAATCGGATATTTTGTCAAAACAGGGGGCACATCTTTAAAACATCTTGCAGTTCTGCTATAATCCAAATCATGAGAATAGCAGTTATCGGTTCAGGCGGCCGCGAACACGCCATTAGCTGGGCTTTAGCAAAATGCCCCGAAGTAGAACAGGTCATCTGTATCCCTGGAAACGGCGGTACAGCAGAAGAAGAAAAATGCATCAACATCAATCCTGCAAACTGTGATTACACGGAAACCCTTATAGGAAATGATGCAATCGTACAGGTTTGTGCCTACGAAAAAGTTGACTTTGCGGTTTGCGGACCGGAAGATCCTCTTGCAGGCGGAATCGCAGACCAGCTTTGGAAGGTCGGAATCCCAGTTGTAGGACCGAAAAGCAAGGGTGCTCAGCTTGAAGCAAGCAAGGACCTTGCAAAAAGTTTCATGCAGAAATACGGCGTTGCATGCGCAAAAAGTGCCACCTTCACTGATGCAAAATCAGCACACGAATATGTTGATGAGCAGGGAGCTCCAATCGTCATAAAGGCTGACGGTCTTGCTGCAGGAAAAGGCGTTGTAGTAGCACTCAACATCGAGGATGCACACGCAGCAATAACCGAGTTCATGGAAAACGGAAAACTCGGAGAAGCCGGAAACAAGCTCGTAATCGAAGAATACCTTTCAGGCGTTGAAATTTCTATTCTTGCAGCAGTCAGCGTAACAGAAGAAACAGCAGCAAACGGAAAGGCCACAATCGTTCCTTTCGTTACTGCACGTGACCACAAACGACTGATGGACGGTGCAAAAGGACCTAACACAGGCGGAATGGGAGCAATCGCACCGGTTGCAGACGTCACCGAAAAGCAGCTCGACGCTTTCCAGAAAACAATTCTCGAACCGACATTAAAAGGACTTATCGAAGAAAAAATGGACTACCGTGGATTCATCTTCTTTGGAATCATGCTTACAAAAAGTGGTCCAAAACTTCTTGAATACAACGTTCGTCTCGGAGACCCTGAAACTCAGGCTGTTCTTCCTCTGATGGATTTTGATTTTGCTGCAATGTGTCAGGCAATCATCGACGGAAGCCTCAAGGATTTTTCTTTCAAATGGAAGAAGGGTTTTGCATGCGCACCTGTTGCAGTTTCAGGCGGATATCCTGCAAGCTACAAAAAAGGCTACAAAATTTCGATGGATAAAAACGTCATCAATGGACTTGGAACAAAAGTATTCATTGCAGGCGGAAATGTTGATGAAAACGGCATCCTTGTGACAAGCGGTGGCCGAGTTCTGGCAGCCTCATCAGTCGGGGAAACCTTCGAGCAGGCTTGGGAAAATTCCTACAAGGCTCTTGAAGCAATCAACTTTACTGATATGTTCTACCGAAAAGATATCGGACTTCCTGGAGCAGCAGAAAGCCTTTAAGGGCCGCAGGCTAAACGCGAACTAGCGTTGAACGCGAACCGGCACTAAACACAAAAACCGGATGTCGTCATATCGATGGCACCCGGTTTTTTTTTGCCCACACAAATCGAAGGCGGCCAAATCGAAGGCGGCCTAAATTAGAGGCGCAAAGCCCCGCGCAAATGGCGGCTGAATCGAAAGAG
>JAILRX010000188.1 GCA_024697985.1 Treponemataceae bacterium
TTTCCCCACGAAAGATAAAGAGAAAGCGGATGAGCCAGAACCGGTACGCCGCCAGAATCACGGATGGCGACAATCGCTTCATCAAGGTTGCATTTTTCCTTTTTCTCGTAAAGCGGCCGTCCATGTGCAAGATAAAGGTCAAAAGCCTTCTGTCTTGTTTTGACGACCTTGTTTTCAAAAAGATAGTCGGCGATGTGAGGCCGCCCGATATTTTGAGTTCCGTATTTTTCCTGAAGTTCTTCAAGCGTGACTTTGAGGCCCTGTGCCTGCATTTTTTCCAACTGATTTACTTTTTCTACGATGCATCTGTTTCGATTTTCTCTGGAAAGTTTTTGCTTGGCTATCAATTCTGAAAGAGATTTTGATATTTCCTTAAGGCCAAGTCCCAAAAGGTGAAATTCACCGGTCGGCCATTCGATGCTCAGCTCAATTCCGCGCACAAATTCGATGTTTTTTTTGCGGGCTTCTGCCTCGCCTTCATCCAATCCTGCAACCGTATCGTGATCCGTAATTGCCATGACTTTGAGACCTTTTTCAAAAGCCAGATCTACGAGTTCTGTCGGAGAGTAACATCCATCTGATGCCGTGCTGTGTGTATGCAAATCAATCATTTTTATTAATGTAGCATAATTTTAAATGTTGTGGTATACTATAGATAGAATAGTCTATATTTATGGAGAAAGTAAAATGCCAAAAGCAATGCAATATAGGACAGGTTCTATAATCTACTTTGAAGGTGATAATGATGACCGAATCTTTATCCTTCAAAAAGGCGCAGTAGTCCTTAAATCAACTGATATTGAAACAGGAGCTCAAATCAATGAACAGATAGCCATCGGAGAATTCTTCGGTGTTAAATCTGCTTTCGGTCACTTTCCTCGAGAAGAAACCGTTTCTGTCGTAGCTGATTCTCAATGCGTTGCTTTAACTGTCCCTGAATTTGAACAGCTTTTTGGCGGAAATAAAGCCGTCATCCTCAAGATGCTCAAGGTCTTCTCCAATCAGCTTCGAAATATCCATAAGAAAATTGATTCTATTCTTGATAACAAAGTTGAGATCGATCAGCCTACAGGAATGCAGCTCGTTGCACAGAGCTTCTTCCAGGAAAAAGAATACAAGACTTGCTGCGATGTATGCGCAAAATTCTTTGCCCGTTTTCCACAGGCTTCAAACGTCAACTCGATGAAACAGCTTTACTTGAATTCTAAAAAACTTGCAGACCTTTCTGCATCAAAAGGAATTTCCGAAACTGTTTCTTCTGCATCAGCTGCCTCTGCAACATCAAGTGCATTAAAACAGTTTTCTTTGCCGGCATTCAGCCGATTTGCTAAAAAATTCGAGCCGGGTTCAGTCATCATTTCTGAGTTTGAACCTGGAGACTGCTTCTATCTGATTCAGTCTGGAACAGTTCAGTTGATTAAGTGTATCAACGGAACCAAAAAGAATCTTGATATCCTTATGCCGGGTGAATTCTTCGGTGAAATGGCAATTCTTGAAAATACGCCACGTTCGGCAACTTGTCTTGCTGCAGACCGAGTTGAAGTTCTCGAATTCAACAAGCAGAATTTCGAATTGCTGATTATGGGAAATCCTCAGCTGGCCATCATCCTTATAAAACTGTTCTGTAAACGAATTTACGACCAGAACCGACGACTCAAGACTTTGGTAATCAAAGACCTTCAGGCTCGAATCGGTGACGTATTCCTTATGATTGATGAGATGAATCCTCAGTTGGCTTCTTCAAATGATTCGCGAAAACTTCCACTTACAATCCAGGATGTTTCGCATTGGGCAGGAATTCCGCTTGAGACAGCAACCGAAGAAGTTAAGAAATTCGTTGAAAAACGAAAAATCGAAGTTTTCGATAATTACATTATCGTTAAAAATATTGTTGATATGCGACGTTTCGTCGACCAGCACGTCAACAAGAAATTTTAGTTCACAGTTGTGGATTTTGATGTGGCAGCCTCAATCGGCTGCCTTTTTTTTGTGGAGTTTCTGTATGCGCCAAACAGTCGCGCACAAGTTTCTGCGCGCTTAGAGCATTTTGCCACAGAAATCACTGATTTTAGAATAGCCTTTTTTAGCCATCCACTTTTTCAATCCGTCGATGATTTCAATCATGCAGTTTGGATTTGAGAAAGTTGCCGTTCCCACCTGGATCGCGCCGGCGCCGGCCAAAATGAATTCGACCGCGTCCTGCCAGCAGCTGATTCCGCCAAGCCCGATTACAGGAACCTGTTTTTCTTCCGGCAAAGTTTTAATCATCGAACAAACGTCGTACACGATTCTGAGCGCAAGCGGTTTTACGGCAGGACCTGCAAGACCTGCGGTTTTATTGTCAAAAACGAATTTTTCCTTATCGATATCAATTGCCATCGCCTGGAAAGTGTTACAGATGCTGATTGCATCGGCGCCGCTATCAATTACGGCTTTCGCAACGTCCTTTACAGAAGGCGCGTTCGGAGAAAGCTTTACGATAAGCGGCTTTTTTGTCGCTTCCCGCACTTTCGAAGTAACTTCCGAAGCCATGCAAGGTTCAAGACCGAAGCCCATTCCACCGGCTTTTACGTTAGGACATGAAATGTTGAGCTCGATCATGTCGACGTCGCTTGCATCCAAAAGTCTGGCGCCTTCAACATATTTTTCGATAGAATGTCCGCTCAAGTTTGCAATTGAAACGCACTTTAACTTTTTCATCTCTGGGAGTTTTTTATCGATAAAATGCCTGATTCCAGGATTTTCAAGCCCGATTGAGTTTACCAGCCCCGAAGGTGTTTCCCAAAGGCGCATTCCTGTATTTCCTGGCCGAGGGTCGAGGGTAAGGCCTTTCGAGCAGATTCCGCCGAGCCTGTTTACGTCGAAAACGGTTTCGTATTCCTGACCAAATCCGAAAGTTCCGCTGGCGGCGATAACAGGATTCTGGAAATCTACGCCTGCAATATTCACGCTGAGGTCCGGGCCGGCTGTTTTGGCAGACTCAGTTTTGGCGCCCGTCGCAGCATTGTTTGCGCCTGCGGCAGTCTTAGCAGAGTCAGTCTTGCCGGCGGCCTGCGGCTTTGCAAAAATAAGCTTTTCGCCTTCAAAGACAGGTCCGTCCTTACAGCACCTTCTGTTTCCCTCTGTAGTTTCTATAGTACAACCAAGGCAGGCTCCGACGCCGCAAGCCATCCGGTTTTCCATACTCAAAAAGCATTTGATGCCGCTTTCTACACAGATTTTCTGAACGTAGGCAAGCATCGGGGTCGGGCCGCAGGCGTAAACTGCTTTATAGCCTGCTTCCTTAAGTTTTTGTGCATCGAGGGCGTTCGGAAGCATTCCTTTTATTCCGACTGAACCGTCATCAGTTGTGATTACAAGATTTCGGGCATGAACGTTTTCAAGCCCATACGAGCCGCTTTTGAAGCAGGCGAAAAAATCGTAGCTTGCGTCCGGCAATGTCTCTGAAAAGCCTGCGACGGGCGCCACGCCGATGCCGCCGCCTATGACGCAGACCGGCGCGCAAGAATTAGGCGCGCTCGAATCGCTGCTCAAACTAGCCGCGCTCGATTCGCCAGCGCACGATTTGGCTGCCGCGCTCGATTCGCCAGCGCACGATTCGCCGCCGGCATACTGGCTGAACGTGTTTCCCAAAGGTCCCAAAACCTGAACCCCATCACCCTTTTCAAGCGAGCAGAGCTCTTTGGTGCCATCCCCTTTGAGAAGAATTAAAAATGAAACTGTGATTTTCGAATCTGAAGATTTTTCGCAATGATAAACGCTGATTGGTCGAGCAAGAAGATGCTGTGATTTTTCGGAGCGCAACATGAAAAACTGTCCTGAAAGCGGTTTTTGATTTTCAGGAAGTTCAATTGTTACGCAATAAACGGATTTGTCTGGTTTTGCTCCATCAACAGGTGCACAGAAAGCAACCTTTCCCAAAGCAAAAACAGGATAAGTTTTGTCACACATAAGCTCTCTCCTTGCGATATAACGTCGATTTAATATAACGTTTTATCGCAGATTTTACTAGAGAGAGCGGCGTGTCGACTTACACGCTCAAAACAGCCTTGGCAAGCTGATCAGCACATGAAGTTTTTCTAAATCCACAGGTGTTTCCCGCAAGGATCTTTGAGATTTCTTCTGCCTTCATGCCATCAACAAGCTTACCGATGGCCTTCAAATTTCCGTTACATCCGCCTGTAAAAGCCACGTTTGTAACGACGCCATTTTCATCTTTATCAAAAGTAATTTTTGAGGAACAAGTTCCGCTTGTCTTGTACGTATAAGTCATAATTTCTGCCTATTTTTCTACAGCGTTCTTAACTGCTGCATCAAATTTTTCAGGAGCATCAGCTGGTCCAAATCGATCAAGAACTGTTCCGTCCCGACCAATAAGGAATTTTGTGAAGTTCCACTTGATTCTAGAAGACAGTTTACCGCCTTTTTTCTGGCTTTTCAAATATGTGTAAAGCGGTGATTCGTCCTTGCCGTTTACCTTGATTTTAGAAAACTGTGGGAAAGTAATTCCGAATCGGCCTTTGCAGAAAGTATGAATTTTTTCATCATTTCCCGGTGCCTGATTCATGAACTGATTGCAAGGAAAATCGAGGATTTCAAATCCCTTATCCTTGTATTTGTCGTACATAGCCTGCAAACCTTCATACTGTGGAGTAAATCCGCATCCAGTTGCTGTGTTTACGATAAGAAGAACTTTGCCTTCATAATCCTTAAGTGAAACATCACTTCCATCTCGAGCTTTTACTGTGTAATCATAAATTCCCATCTTTCTGCCTCTTTTTTATAAAATTTAATTGTGTGCAATCAATTTATGCTGATAATATATAATATCCACTTGAAATTGTCAAGTTAATTGTATACAATTTAATTATGGAAAATATGAATGATTTACAAATGCAACTGCCGGAAGGCTTTGATCCACTTTCTCTTGATAATCAGATCTGTTTTGCGCTTTACGTATGCTCAAAAGAGATAATCCGAAAATACGGTCCATTGCTTGATCCGCTCGGACTTACCTACACTTCTTACATCACCATGCTGAGTCTTTGGGAAAAAGACGGAGTTACTGTAAAAGAACTTGGGAAACGACTTTTTTTGGATTCGGGCACTCTTACTCCGCTTTTGAAAAAGATGGAAAGTCAGGGGTTGATAAAGCGAGAACGCAGCAAGCAGGATGAACGAACGGTCTACATCTATCTGACAGAAGAAGGTCATCAGATGAAATCAAAATGCATGTACGTTCCGCAACAAATGTCTTGTTCAAACATCCTCGAAATGAATGAAGCCGGCCAGCTTATCGGAATTCTCCACAATATGATGGCCAGCATCCAGGATGACAATCCTTCTGTTAAGAAATGATGAGGGAAACCAGCTGTAAAAGCAGCGTCAAAAAAATGATTACCAGAATTAATATTTTTCTATGATCCATAATTCTGTTCTATTTTAAGATGCCAACCGTACAAAATCAGCACAGAAACATCTTAAAATCAGCACAGAATCAGCACTATTTTATTTGTACTTCTTTTCGACCTTGGCTTTTGCCTTGGTCAGATCTTTTTTAGAAAACTTAGCGGCCTTTGCAGCGGCTCTCGTTATGTCGGCCATTGTCAAAGTTCCGTTTTCGCGTTTTTCAGCCAAGGATTCGTCCTTTTTCCAGGCACACAAAATACCACGGCTTGAGTTTACGACGCCACCGGCTTCCAAAAGCAGAGTTCCTGCAATTTCAGCAGCTCCGCCCTGGGCACCATAGCCTGGAATCAAAAACAGGGTGTTTGGATATTTTTTTCTAAGATAGAGCGCGTCTTCTGTCTGAGTTGCTCCGACTACGGCACCAACCGGTCCGCAGGTCTGCTCTGGATATTCAGCCTTAAATTCCTGTCCGATTCTATCAAGTTCGTTTCCGACTCTTTCCAAAAGGAGAGAACCATCCTCAAGTTTCTGATGTTCGATATCAACCATTCCTGGATTTGATGTGCAAAGCAAAACGAAGGCACCTTTTCCGCCCTTCTCTTTCGAGCACCATTCTGTAAAAGGTTTGAGCGTATCAAAACCCATATATGGATTTACGGTGATGATGTCAGTTTCGAAATCACCTGAAAAGTGGGCGCGTGCATAAGCCTTTGCCGTATCAGCAATATCACCACGCTTGATGTCTGAAATAACCGGGATATCAGCTTCTTTCAATGCCTTGAGCGTTTCGGCATAAGTTTTAAGGCCTTCAATTCCCATTGCCTCGTAATAGGCAATCTGGACCTTGGCACAGCACATGTAAGGCTTGCACTTTTTGATTAAAGCCTTGTTGTATGCCAAAACAGCCTTCATCGGAGTCTTGTACTTGCTCAAAATATTTTCCGGAATATAACTTGGATCTGTATCCAATCCTACACATAATGGACCATTTGTTTGGGCAGCTTCCTGTAAACGCTGCATCTGATGAATATTGTTCATAAATCCATTCTACAAAATAATTTACAATATTTAAATGGGTAAATCCATTTTTATAACTTATACTGAAAGTACAAAAAGTCAAAGGAAGTTATATGAAGTTAGAAGATTACGAAATCGCAAACAACAAATTGCTGAGGGAAAATGGAGCTGAATGTACTGTACTTTTACGAAAAAACGGAGATTTCCCACTTGATAAGCCAGGGAAAATTGCATTGTATGGAAGTGGTGCCAGAAACACCATCAAAGGCGGAACCGGTTCAGGCGAAGTAAATTCGCGCTTTGCCATTACGATTGAGCAGGGGCTTGAAAAGGCCGGATTTGAAATCACGACTAAATCCTGGCTCGATTCCTACGACCAGATTAAAATTGATGCTAAAAAGCAGTTCATAAAGGATATTCATGCCGAAGCCCGAAGAAAAATGACCTTTGCGCTTTTTCTTGCCATGGGACGAGTCGTTCCGGAACCGGAATACAATCTTGCACTCGACGGAGAAGGAGAAACAGCAGTCTATGTAGTTTCAAGAATCTCGGGCGAAGGCAGCGACCGAATGACGGACGAAGGTGATGTAACGCTTTCAGAAACTGAAAAAAGAGACATTCTTGAATGCAGCAAAAAATACAAAAAATTCATGCTGGTCCTCAACGTAGGCGGCGTAATTGATTTGAGCGGAATTGAACAGGTTCAGAACATCCTGCTTTTTTCACAGCTCGGAGTTGAAGGTGGAGACATCTTCGCAGACATCCTTTTAGGCAAAAGCAATCCTAGCGGAAAGCTTGCCACCACCTGGAGCAAGATCAACGACTACTCCATCCTCGGTGATTTTGAAAACCTCAACGACAACCGTTATAAAGAAGGCATCTACGTCGGTTACCGATATTTTGACAGCATCGGAAAAAAAGCAATGTTCCCGTTTGGATTCGGACTTTCCTATTCTGACTTTGAATTTTCTTCCGTTGAAACAGGTCTTGAAGGCCAGAAGGTCAGCGTAAAATGTGACATCAAAAACACAGGCAAGTTTGATGGAAAAGAAGTTGTCCAGGTTTATGTTTCCAAGCCTCAGGGAAAACTCGACCAGCCTTATCAGGTTTTGGTCGCTTTTGCAAAATCTGACATCATAAAAGCAGGAAGCAGCGGAAAGGTTGAAGCAAGCTTTGATCTTTCAGAAATTGCAAGCTACGACAGTGAAACTGCAAGCTTCATCCTTGAAAAAGGAACATATATTGTCAGGGTTGGAAACTCAAGTGTTGATACAAAGGTGTCAGCTTTTATTAATCTTGACAATGATGTCATAGTTGAAAAATGCAAGAATGTATTCGGAAAAGTTGACTTTGATGACTTTAAACCTGACAACTATGACAAATCTGACAAAAATATGACAGATTTGTCAGAATTAACCAAGTCGGGCGCCGCGTGGGCAAACGCGAAAAACCTGACATTGCAAAAAGATGTCATAATTACCAAGGTCAATAAATATGACATGGAAGAAGAAGTCGATGAGTTCATTTCAAAGTTGACAGATGAAGAGCTTGCCCTGATGAATATCGGTGCGTTTGATCCACGCGGCGGAATCGCAGGGCTTATCGGAAACTCAAGCCTTACTGTTGCAGGGGCTGCCGGTGAAACCACTGTACAGCTCAAGGACAAGGGAATCGGTTCTCTCGTCATGGCTGACGGTCCTGCCGGAATGCGACTGAGCAAAGATTATTACAAGGACGAACAGGGCGTACATTCTTTGGGAGAATCGCTTCCTGAATCAATCCTTGAGTTCATGCCAAAGATTGCAAAACCTTTCATGTCGAAAGGCGGCGGCAAAGTTCCAGAAGGACAGGAAGTTCTTCATCACTGGGCAACAGCAATTCCAATCGGAACGGCCATAGCACAAACCTGGAACGTAGAATTTGCAAAACACTGCGGAATAATGGTCGGCGAAGACATGGACCGGTTCGGCGTTCATCTCTGGCTCGCCCCTGCCCTCAACATCCACCGCGACATCAGATGCGGACGAAACTTCGAATATTTCAGTGAAGATCCGCTCATCAGTGGAAAAATGGCAGCAGCCATCACGAACGGAGTTCAGACTAAGAAAAACTGCGGAACTACTATCAAGCACTTTGCGGCAAACAACCAGGAACTTAACCGATACAACAATAACAGTATCGTTTCTGAAAGGGCAATGCGCGAAATCTACCTCAAAGGATTTGAAATTGCCGTAAAGGAAAGTCAGGCCTGCGCCGTAATGACATCATACAACCTTTTGAACGGAATCCACACTTCAGAAAGCAGGGAACTCATTCAGGACGTCCTCAGAAGTGAATGGGGCTTCAAGGGAATCGTCATGACTGACTGGGTCGTTTCTGACATGATGGCTTCTAAAGGTTCAATCCATCCAAGCGCACGTGCACCAAAAGTTGCAAAAGCGGGCGGAGATCTTTTCATGCCGGGAAGCAAGTCGAACGTAAAGCAGGTTCTCAAGGCACTTAAAAAGGGATTGGTTTCAAGACGGCAGCTCGAAATCAATGCGACTCGAGTTTACAGAATGATATCAAAGCTCAAAATTTGACATCGGAGATTTTATAAACTAGAATTGGAATTATGATAGAAATATTTACTAGTTCAACATTGGCTCAAAATTTACAGCCAATCATAGCATCCTCTTCTTTGTGGAAGGACAAAGATCTGCATGTTATCATTATTGCAAATCCACATTCGGGAGGTTTTACTCAGCCAAAAACGGCCATGAGCAACCTCAAAATTCTTCAGGAAGAGAGTGCCAAGGTAAAAGATGCACAGTCACAGGTTAAAACCATCGAAATGCGCACCTACGACACAAAATATCCAAGTCATAGCATGGAATTTGTTGAATCAACTTTCATGGATATGCTTCCTCTCCTTAAGGATACGGAAAAAACAAACCATCGCGTACTTTTCGTGACGGCCGGTGGAGACGGAACCAGTCTTGAAGTTCAGACAAAGCTTCTTGGACTTTCCAGATCATCAGAGGAATACAAGAAAATCATCCAGAAATGCTACTGTGTTCTGAGGCTTCCTTTTGGAACCGGAAACGACGGCTCGGACGGACGAACAATCGAGGAAACTCTGCTCAGACTTTCAAAACCACGCGGAATTGAATTCCAGAAGGCCGTTGAAGTTATCGTAGAAGGCGAAAAGAAAGGTACTTACGGCGAATGGAACAAAAGCAAAAAAGAAAACGTTTTCCCACCGTGGTATTCGTTCAACATCGCATCAATCGGAATCGACGCTTTCATCACGCACATGACGAACAAGATGAAAGACAAGTTCCCTGGCGACTTCTATCAGATTTGGGTTGATTTGGCCTGTCTGTTCTATAACTCGAACTACAAGCCGGGACACGCAAAAATCGAGATGTTCAAAAATGGCGAAAAAGTCGGTTACTACGAAGGCGGAATTGAATTTGCACTTTTGGGAGCTTCTGGCCACAGAACTTACGGAAGCAACCACAAGATTCTTCCGAGCGACAACGACACCGTTTGTATCACGCCAAGGATGAGCCTTTTCAAAAAGCTTTCCACAAAGGCGTCTTTCAACGATGGTTCGCACTACGGAAAATCTTACTCGCAGTTCTTCGATGCTGATAAAATGGTAATCAATTATGATGAGGACATCCTCGTTCAGGTTGATGGAGAAGCGCATCTTTTGCAGAAAGAAAACTTCCCGGTCGTTATCCAGCACACAGAGCCGGTAATTCCGGTAATCACCGTGCAGGACGATCCGATTAACCACGGAACAGTCAAGCTCGACTGAATTAAAGGCTGATTAAAAAGACTTTACAGGCTGATTCTGCCGCGGAAACTTCTTGCCAGAGTCAGCTTGTCAGCGTACTCCAAGTCACCGCCGACTGGCAGACCAGATGCTAGTCGGCTTACTTTTATCCCTTCAAATTTGCTGTGCAAAACCTGCTGAAGATAAAGGGCCGTCGTGTCGCCTTCTACGGTCGGGTTTGTCGCGATTATAACTTCACTGATATTTTCTGAATTGATTCTTTCCAAAAGCTTTGCGATTGAAAGCTGATCCGGTCCGATTCCGTCGAGAGGCGAAATCAAGCCGCCAAGAACGTGAAAAAGGCCCTTGTATTCGCCTGAATTTTCAATCGTGTTTACATCCTGAGGCTGTTCTACGATGCAGATTAAATGGCGTTCCCTCATCGTATCCGAGCATATAGGACAAGGATCGTTTTCTGTGTAAGCGCCGCAAATTGAGCATGGTTTGATTCTGGCGTGCAGTTCTACCAGCTGCTTAGCAAACCGTTCCAGAAAATACTGGTCGGTCTTGAGCATCGAGTTGGCTATTCGCATTGCGCTTTTTTTACCGATTCCCGGCAGGCGCGAAAAACTTTCGGCTAATTCTTCGAGGGCGTTCATTACATACCTGCAAAATTGCCGAACTGTCCGAGCATTGAACCGCAGGAATTCTTAATTTCTTCCTGAACGTTTTCGTTTGCCTGATGAAGGGCAGCAACGATTATGTCCTCAAGCATTTTTACGTCGTTCGGGTCAACGATGGCCGGATCGATATGAATTTCTTTTACTTCGAACTTTCCGTTAACTGTAACTTTTACGAGTCCGCCACCTGCAGAACCAGTTGCAGAAATCTCGTCGAGTTTTTCCTGTGCGTTGGCAAGTTCCTGCTTGATCTGTCCTGCATTTTTCAGGATATCCATTGGGTTAAAATTAAAACCGTCAAAATTCATTTATTCACCATCCTCTAAATTATCTTCTGTATCTTCATCATCCGAATCATCATTTTCTGATGACTTGCTGCCACCAATAGGCGGAGCTTTTTTAACCGGCGACTCACCGCTTGCCATGACGCTGACGATTTCGCCACGAACCGACTCGCAGATTCCTTTTATCACATCCGGGATGTTTTCAGGAACTTTTTCAGTATGGGCTTCCACGATTCGAGAAACAAACTTAACGTTCTTTCCCCAGATTTCCGACAAAAGCTTTGAGTACTGCATTTCGCGACTTTCAACCTGATTTTTGGCGTAAAGCGAAAGAACATCAGCCGTAATCACGCCATTTTCAAAATGCCAGCCTTTAGTCTGATATAAAACTGATGCGGCAAGTTTATCCGTAGAATTTAATTCCTTAAGGATTTCCTTCCTCAACTCATCGACAGAAAGCGAAGGATTGTTTCGGACAACTTCGGTATCATAAAAACTGTTGAATTTTGAACTCTGCTCTGCTTCGAGTGTAGCGGTTATCGGAGCAGAATTCTCTATTTTCTGATAGCCGCTAGATTGAAAAGGGCGCTCTGAGCCCTCCTGGGTTTCGTCCTTTGGAATTGGCGGGAAATGAAACTCCTTTTTCGGTTGTGCATCTGTGGCCGTGTTTGATGTGCCGGACGCATTCGTTCTAAACGAATTGGACGCGCCAGAGCCACTTATAGCACCGGATCCGTTTATCGCGCCAGAAGCGTTTATCGCGCCCTGGTTACCGGCGTTCTGCATCAGCAGATTTTTTGCCTGGTCGATTGCGGCCTTAACTTCCGGAGCACTGACATATTTTGTGAGCCAGCAAAGCCTTGAAATTGCAAGCTCGCATTCATATCGCGGACTCAAAGAATATCTGATATCACGGTATAGATTCAAGAACAGGGAAAGCGCGCGCTCAAGCATTACGCGGTTCCAGCTTGATAAAACTTTCTTGGAATAACGCTCTACGCTCTGGCCAAGGAGGGCTTCCTTTTGGATTCCACTTTCGATCAACAAAAGGCTTCTGATATAATCAGCATAGTTTGAAACAAACTGCTCGATGGAAACTCCACCCGATAAAAATTCATCAATTTTTTCCAGTGCTGCTTTTGAATTTCCATCAACACAATATTCTGAAATCTCGTTGAGTGCTTCCACACCGACAAGACCGAGCTTGTCGCGGATTTTTTCGTAAGTGATGTGCCCGTCAGAGAAAGCTACGACCTGATCGAAAAGCGTGTAGGCATCTCGGAAACTTCCAGTTGATTCGCGGGCAATCCAATAAAGAGCCTCGTCTTCAGCCTGCACACCGATTTCCTGGGCAGCTTTTGCAAGAATTTCTTTTATCTGCTCAACAGATCCCAATCTGAAATGGAACTGCTGGCATCGGCTTTTGATTGTTGCGGGAACTTTGTGGAGTTCCGTCGTTGCAAAAATAAAAATTGCATACTCAGGCGGCTCTTCAATTGTCTTCAAAAGTGCATTGAAAGCCGGAGTCGAAAGCATATGAACTTCGTCTATGATATAAATTTTGTAGCGTGATGAGTTCGGTGGAAACATGATTTCGTCTTTAATCTGACGAACATCATTGATACCTGTGTTGGAAGCACCGTCGATTTCAATTACATCGAGGCTTGAGCCTTTGGTTATTTCCTTACAAGATGTGCATTCTTCACATGGAGTTGCACTCGGACCATGCGCGCAGTTTAACGCTTTTGCAAGGATTCGTGCTGATGAGGTTTTTCCACATCCACGTGGACCTGAAAATAGATAAGCGTGAGCAATTTTTCCTGATTGAATTGCATTTTTTAATGTTGCAACTACAAATTCCTGCCCGACCAAATCTTCGAAACGCTGCGGGCGGCGTCTGGTTGCCGTAACTTCATATGCCATGTAATTAGAATAACGCAAAAACGTCAAAAAGGCAATGAACGGCCACAGAGGAGCGATCCCTCTTGCCCGATTGTTCGCGGGCGACTCGTAGTGATCAATTTATACCCACCTTGCGGCCGAGTGCCTAAAAATGCTAATATTTTACATCTCAAAATATTTAAGGACAAAATCGTGGACGAAAACAAATCACAAAGAAACACCTTTTCAAATTCATTAGGTTTCATTCTTGCTGCAGCCGGCAGTGCAGTAGGACTGGGAAACATCTGGCGATTCCCATACCTTGCCGCAAAAGACGGCGGTGGAATCTTCCTTTTGGTTTACATCATTCTTGCACTTACATTCGGATTCGCACTTCTTATTTCTGAAATCGCCATCGGACGAAAAACAAAAGAAAGCCCTCTTACTGCCTACAAAAAAATCAACAAGCACTGGGGCTTCATCGGGCTTTTTGCCTATGCCGTACCTTTCATCATCTATCCATATTATTGTGTAATCGGTGGATGGGTTTTGAAATATGCTGCCTGCTACTTTGCTTTCCAGGCTGATGCCGCAACAGAACCAGGCTTCTTTACATCCTTCATCACAAACCCTTATCAGTCAATCTTGTACTGTGCAATTTTTGCAATCCTCTGTTTCGTTATTGTCTACAAAGGCGTTGAAAAAGGAATCGAGAAATATTCAAAGGTTTTGATGCCTGCACTTGCCGTAATGGTTGTTTTTATCGCAATCTATTCGCTTTTCATCAAGCACACTGATGCTGATGGCGTTACCCGAACAGGACTTCAGGGAGCAGCTATTTATTTCATTCCAAACTTCAAGGGACTTACCTTCACAAAATTCCTTACTATCTGTCTTGATGCGATGGGTCAGCTTTTCTACTCTTTGAGCATCGCAATGGGAATCATGGTAGCCTACGGCTCTTACATGAAAGACGACGTAAATCTTTCAAAATCAGTAAACCGAATCGAAATTTTCGACACAGGTATCGCACTTTTAGCAGGACTTATGATTATCCCTGCTGTTTACGTCTTCAACGGAGTTGAAGGAATGAAAGCCGGCCCAAGTCTGATGTTCGTTTCAATGCCTAACATTTTTGCATCCCTTGGAAAACCTGGCGCTGTTTTGGGAATGCTGTTCTTTTTCATGGTTCTTTTTGCGGCCCTCACAAGTTCAGTTTCAATTCTTGAAGCAATCGTTTCAAGCATGATCGACAAGTTCAAATGGTCACGCAAAAAGGCAACTATGATTATGGCAGGAATCGAATTCTTGATTTCAATCATCGTATGTCTTGGCTACAACGTTTTCTATTTCGAACTAAAACTTCCAAACGGTTCCGTAGGTCAGATCCTCGACCTGTTTGACTATGCAAGTAACAACGTAATGATGCCTCTGGTAGCGCTTTTCACCTGTATCCTTATCGGATGGGTTGCAAAGCCAAAAACCATTACAGACGAAATCTGCAAGAACGGAGAAAAATTCCGACGCGAACTTCTGTACAAAATCATGATTAAATTCGTAGCTCCAGTTCTTCTTCTGATATTGCTTCTTTTCAGCGTAGGCGTTTTCAGCTGATAAAACTGATAAGGCAAATAAACAAAAAAAAGGTGCACCGTTTCGATGCACCTTTTCTATTTTAAATCCAATCAACAAAAACTATTCTGTAAGATTGATTCTTACTCGATTCATCTGATCCTGTGTAAGACCAACTGTAAAGAGCAAGTATCGCTCGGTAAGTTTCTGAAGGTTTTTGTCCGTTATTTTCGTTCCGCCTGAAATTGATTCAAAAATATATGGAACACTTTTTACGATTTCTTCGTACTGCCTTGAATTCTCCTGGACGCCATAAAGATCTTCGAAACTCTTCATGTACTCATCATTCATTTCATCAATTGAGGCGCCGCAAAGCGAACAGATTACAGAAACCACAAAACCGGTTCTGTTCTTTCCGTCTTTTCCGTGAATGTAATAGGTACAGCCCGGATGATCAGCAATAAAAATCAAACCTTCCCGCATCTTTGCAGAAAACTCAGGGTCTGAGAAAGTCGAACCCATATCAAGATAGATGACTCGCTTTTCTTTCGAAAGCTTTTCGTAATATGGAACAGCTGCAGCCATTGGGGCAGCCTCTTCTTTCGAATTTGCAAGATTCAAAACGATGTCTACATCAGCATTTTCCATAAGTTTGGCAGCGTATGGAGCAGCAACTTCTTCTGTATCGATTGGGCTTACAGAACGATAAAGACGGCCTTCAATAATGTTTCCCTTTGTTACCGAACGGAAGTTTGCAAAAGCTTCATCCGAAGCAAAATGTGAACGGTCATTATCTTTTTTCAAAAGGCGCACGTGATAGGTCGTAAGATATCCGTATTTTGTCTTCATCGTGATGGTTACTTTTGTACCGACATCAGCACCGGTCACCTTCTTGAAGTTGCCCATGTTGATGGCCATCGAAGCTTCTTCGTCGTTGAGTCGAACCAAAAACTGTCCGTTATCGACATCACTGTAGTTTTTTACGATTGGTGCCGTAAATTTGTAGTTTCCTACTTTTACGTTAACAATATCACTTGCACTAAAACCACGGGAAGCAAAAAGAGTTCCCTTTATTGCGAGGTTGGCATTTCCATGCTTATCAATTGATACGACTTCTGTCTGAATAATCTCTTTTGAAGCTGCAAAAACAGAACAAATCAAAAGGCCTGCAAATACAAATGAAATAATTTTTTTGTATGTGTTCTTCATAACAGTGAGTATAGCACGATATTATTGAAAAAGCGATATTTCTTTTTATCTCATCGGGCGTGCATAGGCTTCTGAAGAAGGCTCGCCAATGATGTCTGGAAAATCCAAAAGATAGGCCGCAACAGTGAAGTAATAAATCTGTGCGTTCTGAAGTCCAGTCAGAGTTATTGATGTGGCAGTTCCACAGTCAATCGGTGAATCGCCCTGATCGATATCAACTCCGATGAATTCTCCGCTTTTTGTTCCGTAGTACAAAAGATATCCGTATTTTCCGTCAAAATTGTTGTTGCTCCACGAAACCTCAACTTTGGAATCTGAAGGAACGGCGACGATTTTTACAGGCGGAATCGGGAGATCTGCTTCTTCATAAAGGATGTCAACCTGGCTTAAGGACGGCGAAGTTTCAGGTTTTCCCGCATCAAAGAAATGCGCTGCAATCTGAAAATATCGGCCGGAAATTTCCTTTTCAGGAACGCCGTCTTTTATCTCGACCCATTCGATTTCCGACTGGTCGTAATCATAAAGTTCGTATGGATATTCTGAAGCACGTGCAAAAAACAAAACATAGGCCGGATATTCAGCATCGACAATTGCATCGAGCCGTTCGATTTTGCTGCCGTTTCGTTTTGTGTCGATCGGTGTGCTTACAAAATGAGGAGAAAGCGCTGAGCCTTCCACGGTATCAAGATAGTGACGTACCGAGTGTGAAATTACGATTTCATCGATTGCGCCTACATAATTCTTGCAGATTTCGATTTTTGAAGGACTTCCCAAATTTGGCGTCAAAAACTGACCGTATGCGTTCCCGTTGTCACTCGTGAAAACAAGGTCCTCAAGCTGGCTGTTGATGTAATATTCGAGAGTTCCTTCCTGACTGTCGTAGCAAATATAATGATGCGACCATTTTTCAGGCATGATGTTTGAACGGCTTGTGAGCGTAAAATCTTTGGTGTTTTCATCAACGTCGTGGAAAAGATTCGTGAATTTCCATACAAGCTTTCCGTTCATAAAACTTGCATCAATTACCTGATAGGATGAATATTGCTTGAAGTTCCTGGATGATCTCCAGAAAATGATGTTTTCTCCACTGATGCACACTGAAGGACAAAGCCAAAATTCAATACTGAAAGAACCGATTGGTCCGAAATCTCCGAAAATACTGCCCTTTTCGCCCTGAACGGCAAGCATTGTGTCGTTTTCGCGGCTGATGGCGGCGTATTTTCCGGCAGCCTCATTTTCCGTAAAATAAACTCGGTTTTCAACCACCTGATAATGATTGGATTCGTCCCGAACTTTGCGTCCTTCAAATGAAATATAAAGATCTGTATTTTCGTTGACGTGATGGGTTTTAGCCGCTATTCCTAGTGCGTCTAAACCGCGGTAGCCTTCCGTGTAATTAAGCCGGTCAACGACTCCTGAAACATCATCCCATCCGCTTTCGCCACCCAAAGTGATAACTTTTTCTATTGCAGAAAGTTGAAAAGTGTTTAAAAATAAAAACAGAATAAGAAACAGGAAATTAAATTTTTTTATAAAATTCATGAACGACAATCCTTTAACTTACAATAAATTACACGAAACTGCTCTTAATGCTCCCAAACTGCCTGGAGTTTATCTTTGGAGGGATGAAAACCAGACGGTCATCTATGTTGGAAAAGCAAAAGTCTTGAAAAATCGACTTTCAAGCTACTTTTCCGGCAAAAAAGATATTAAAACCCGAACATTAATTTCAAGGGCCGTTTCCATAGAATATATCACAACTGATAATGAATACGAAGCCCTTATCCTGGAGAACAACCTGATAAAAAAATATTCTCCAAGATACAACATTGACCTGAAGGACGACAAATCGTATCCGATGCTGCGCATCACAAATGAAGATTTTCCGCGAATTTTCAGCACCCGCCGTATGATTGAAGACGGTTCGCTTTATTTCGGACCTTATCCGAATGCCGGAAGTCTTGCAACTTTTATCGAAGACCTGCACAAAAACTACAAGCTGCGTCACTGCAAGAAATTCCGAACCAGAAATTCTCCATGCATGTATTATCACATAGGCCGCTGCGATGCTCCCTGCTGCAAGAAAATCGACAAACAGTCCTACAATGAAATTATCGATGAAATAAAGTCGTTTCTTGAGGGAAATCCTGAAGAAACCGTTGAAAAATTACGAACGCAGATGAAAGAAGAGGCCAAAAATCTGAATTTCGAAAAGGCCGCCCGCCTCAGGGATGGAATTGATGCTATTCTTTCGCTGCATTCCAAAAACACCGTCATGGATTTCAATACGGACAGCCGCGACTACATCGGATTTGCCTCCGAAGGCACGATGGTCAGTTTTTCAGTTTTGAAAATGCGTGATGGAAAACTCGTGATGCGCGACCTTCACAGGACAAAAAGCCTTAACGAAGACAAAGATCTTATGATGGAATTTTTGATGGCCTACTATGCGAACTCGGACAGTCTGCCACAAAAGATTTTCATTCCAGTTGATATCGACAAAAAGCTGTTCCTAAAATACGTTTCGGCGAACTTCAAGATTACGCCGGAAGTAACGGTGATCGACGTGGACGCCGCGGGTCGTAAACCCGAAGCCGCGAGCCGTAAACCCGGAACTGCGGCCGGCGGCAACAGTTCCGGCACGACAGAGGCGCTACACCTGAGCGCAATGAATATGGCACGCCAGAACGCCATCGAGGACATCGTGCGCCGCGAGCGGGAAAGGACCGACGTTCCGGCCCTGACCGAACTGAAAAACCTTCTCGGACTCGACCACCTGCCGGCCCGCATCGAAGGCTTCGATATCGCGCATATCGGTGGAAAAATGCCGGTTGCCAGCCTTATCAGCTTTTACAACGGTAACCCGGATAAGAAAAACTACCGTTACTTCCGGCTCAAAACTACGGACGGAATCATCGACGACTTTGCCTCGATGCGCGAAGCCAGCGCAAGG
>JAILRX010000265.1 GCA_024697985.1 Treponemataceae bacterium
ACAGATTCAAGCAAAATCTGTATCGATATGAGTACAATCGATCCAAGCGTTTCAGTAGAAATCAGCAAGATGGTAAAAGCTACAGGCGCTCAGTTCGCTGATGCACCGGTTGTAAAATCAAAACCAGCTGCAATCGCCGGAAAACTTGGAATCTACGTTGGATGCGACGAAGAACTTTTCGACAAAATCAAACCAATTCTTGCTTACATGGGTGAAAACATCATCCGAATGGGTGGAAACGGAAAAGGTCTTGTAATGAAGATCTGTCACAACGCACTTGTTTCTCAGATTCAGAACGGCGTTAACGAAACTTCAACACTTGCTGCTGCAAACGGTATCGACATCCTCACTTTTGCTCAGGCTATTTCTTACGGTGGAGGACAGAACTTCTACCTCGATTCAAAGAAAGACGTCATCAGCAAAAACGATTTCACGACAGCTTTCAGTATCGAAAACGAACACAAAGACATCGGAATCTGCATGAAGCTCGCTGAAGAATGCGGCGTTTACATGCCAGGTGAAGAAAACGCAAAACGTGTTTACGATGCCGCTATGGCAGCCGGTTACGGAAAAGAAGACTTTTCTGCAACAGTAAAGGTTGTTAGAGCTCAGAAAAAATAAGGTTTTGCACTTAATTCAGGCTATTTTAGCGGGGACAGTCGTTTCAGGCTATCCCCGCAGGACTTAAAAATGGAAATTTTAGATAGACTAAATTCAGTAAATGATGTCCCGGTAACCTCAGTTTTCTCCGAAGAATTCGCACCTTATGGCCGCGTTCTTCAGGGTTATGATTTTTCTGCCATGTGTTCATACATGGAAAAACATACTGATATTCCAGAAAACGGAAATGTGTATGTTGCAAGCGTTCCTGAAATGGAAGCAATTGATACGGCAGAAAAAGTTAGCAGGACAATTTACGGACAGATGCCCGTTCAGATCGGTTACTGCAACGGACGAAATTCCACATACAACGGATTTGAATATCACAAGGGAAGCGAAATCAACGTAGCAGTTACAGATTTTGTACTTTGTCTTGGTCACGTATGGGAAATCAAAAACAATCATTACGACAACAAAGATGCAAGGCTTTTCTTTGTACCTAAAGGAACAGCAATCGAAATGTTCCAGACAACACTGCATCTTTCACCGCTGAAAGTTTGTGACGAAGGATTCAAGGGAATCGTCATTTTGCCGCGCGGTACAAACACACCGCTTGATGAAACAGCTAAAAAAGAACGCGACGAAATTGTAGAAAAACTTGGCGAAGAAAACTGCGAAAACAGACTGCTTTTGCAGAAAAACAAGTGGGTTATTTCACATCCACAACGCGAACCTTTGATTAAGCAGGGAGCTTTTCCTGGAATCATCGGCGAAAACAAAGAGATGAAGTACTAAGATGACATTACCTTATTTAATTTTTTATTGTGTCATTCTCCTGGCCAACATCATTCAGGGAATTACCGGTTTTGCAGGAACCATTCTTGCAATGCCTGTAAGCATGATGACGGTAGGATTCGAGGTTGCCCGACCAGTCTTGAACGGTCTGGGTATTCTTGCAGGCCTTATGGTTTTGGTCACCTGCTACAAGAAAATCAACTGGATTGAATTTACTCAAATCATTCTTGTCATGGCAACTGGAATCGTAATCGGTATGGTCATCAAGCACACTTTGGTTGGAAAGGGAAAAATTCTTTTCATTATTCTGGGTGTTTTCATCATCATCATCGCAGTTATCGGACTAATCAAAATGTTCGTTCCGATGAAAAAGCTTGAAGACAAAAAAGAAAAAATGCCAAAGGATGCAAGGACCATCACGACACTCATAGCTGATTACGGGCTTCTTTTGGGGTCAGGAATTATCCACGGTATGTTCGTAAGTGGCGGCCCGCTTTTGATTGCATATTTAACACGAAAAATAAAGGACAAGGATACATTCCGGGCAACCATCTCAACAGTTTGGATTTTGCTCAACGGAATTATTTTTGCAACCGACTGCATAAACGGAGTTTACACAAAACCACTTCTGGTTACTCAGGCAATTTCAATTCCATTTATGTGTGCAGGAGTTGTCATCGGAGGATTCCTGTACAAGCACATGAGTCAGAAAGTATTCATCATTTTGACTTATATTTTATTGATTATTTCAGGCATCAGCTTGATCTTTAAGTAATGGAGGATTATATGAAAAATTTTCAGGTAGCTTACATTCCAATCGGAGTTCCAACTTTCCACTTGGAAAGCGCACAGAAAGAATTCGACAAATCAGTTGAACTTTTAACAAAACTTTCAAAACCAATCGAGGCTGATCTCAGGGTCCCTTCAGAGATGCTTCTTTCAATTGATAAACTTAAGAACTTTATCGATACAATCGAACCGGACCTGATTGTTCTCCAGAACATCACTTTCGCAAATGCTGCCTATGCAAGCGAAGTTCTCAAAAACTTTGACTGCCCTATCCTTCTCTGGACCTTACGGGAACCTGTCATTGACGGTGGCCGACTCAGACTTAATTCACTTACAGGTGCATATTCAGCAGCAAATGCAATCAAGGAATTCCGTCCTGATGCAAAATTTGAATATATTTTCGGCGCTCCTCAGGAAGAAAAAGTTGAGGCAAAAATCAACTCTACAATTCGGGCTGCCTACATGGTTTTCAAGATGAAATCCCTCAAACTTGCCGCAATCGGACACACACCACAGGGTTTTGGCTTTGGACGAGCATTCGATTCTGACATCATGAAGACTTTTGGAGTTACGCTTGAATCAATTGAAGCCCGAGAACTTATCGACAGAGCAAAAACCTTCTCTGATGACGACATCAAAGAATATCTTAAAAATGCAGAATCAAAAATGTGCGGACTGGAAAACACTCCGGAAAAAAACAGACTGGATTTTGCAAGACTTTACCGTTCATACAAAGAATATGTTACGAACAACAACATCGGAGCAATTGCATCCCGATGCTGGCCTGACTTTTTCACGGCATTCGGCACGCCGGTCTGTGCAGTACTTGCAATGATCAATGATCTTGGAGTTGCCGCAAGCTGCGAAGCTGATACTTATGGAGCTCTTTCAATGTATCTTTCAATGCAGCTGACAGACAGAGCCTGTTTCTTTGGAGATCCGGTCTCTATGGACGAAAAA
The DNA here is from genome assembly GCA_024697985.1 of Treponemataceae bacterium. GTDB lineage: Bacteria > Spirochaetota > Spirochaetia > Treponematales > Treponemataceae > RGIG9060. Next base: position 3,145 of record JAILRX010000265.1, read on the forward strand.
GAAAACACCATTACATTCTGGCACTGTGGAACTGCAGCCTGCTCACTGGCCAGAAAGGATACTGGAGCAAAAGTTGACGTTCATTGTAACAGAAAAATCGGTCCAACTCTTGATTTTGGATGTATTTCTTGCGATAATGTAACCATATTTAGAATTGGTAAAGATTGTAGAGGAAAATTCCGATTCTTCATTGCGGATGGAAAAGTTTTAGATAAGCCAAAGCAATTCAATGGAACATCTATCGTTGTGCAAACTAAGAATTCTGCAGAAAAAATCGTTAACGAAAGTGTTCTTGAAGGCTGGGAACCTCATTTCGTCGTAGCATACGGAGATATTGCTGCCGAACTTAAGTCCATTGCCAATATGCTGAATATTGATATTAATATTTGGTAGGTAAAAAAGTGAACAAACATGGAATGAACATGGAGCAGGTAAAATTACAGAACCGCTCCGTCATTCTGCATTGTATTAATGATGCAGGCTCGATTTCAAGGAAGGACATTGCGGAAAAGACAGGGCTAACCGCCGCTGCCGTTACTTTAATCTGTAACGAATTTCTCCGTGATAAACTGATTATTGAAGGCGAGTCTGTAAAAAAAGAAATCGGTTCGGGAGCAGGAAGACGAAAGGTCCTGATCTCGATCGATTACAAATCCAACTATTTTGTAGCAATTTCAATCGAAACCGACAGAACTGTAATTGCAATTACAGACATGCAGGGAAATCCTTCAAAGATTGAAACCATTGAGACAAACAAAAACTGTCCACCAGAAGAATTCCTTAATTCTATTTCAGATTGTGCAAAAAAAATGATTTCAGAATGTGACCAGGAAATCAAGGAAAAGATTTCATTGGGTGCTGTTTCAATTCCAGGAATCGTTGATGCTGAAAAAGGCAAGAGTCTCCAGGCTTACGGAATCTGGAATGAAGAAGTTGATGTCTGCAAAATCCTTAAGGAAAAAACAGGAATCGATTTCGTAATCGAAAACAACGTTATCGCTTTTGCACGTGCCGAGCAGATTTTTGCAACCGGAAAATACAAGGAAAATGTTCTTGTAATAAAATGGGGACCTGGTGTTGGTGCTGCCAATTTCGTTGAAAACCAGATTTACACAGGTTTCAGAGGACGTCCGGCAGAACTCGGACACTTTATTGTAGATCCTAATGGCGAACAGTGCGTTTGCGGACAGAGAGGTTGTCTTGAAACATTCGTTTCAGCAAAAGCTCTCAGCCAAAAGAATGAACAGGAAACAGCAGAAGCTATCGACAAGTTTGCTATCACAATTGCAAACCTTGCTCGAGTTTTGACACCGGACAGAGTTATCCTTTACGGAGAACTTGCAAAGGACGAAAAATATCAGTCACTGCTCAAAGAATCTGCTAAAAAATACTACAGAAATTACACTGATAAAAAGATGCGCTATACAAAACTTGAAGACTGCGAAGATTACATCGGACCAGTTTCAGTTGCCATCGACGTCATTTTCCAAGGAAAATAATTAATTTTCCATTACAAAAACAAAGCCCTCCCCTGCAGTTATCGAAACTTCAGGAGAAACCCACTCGTTGCTAATTCCAATCGGATAATCATTAGTCAGAGAAACAGCATCAACGTCATATTTCGACCCCGAAATAGAAACGTTCTTGCATGGTTCTCCTGCACTGAAAACAGAAAAATATGACTGACCATTTTTAGGAAAGATTCGGCTCTCGTTTGAAAGAACCGTGCATACGGTTCCATCCCCAAAAGCCGTAACTGGAATTCCATTTTTTTTAAGAAAAACCATTGTCTGAAGGTTTGCAAAAGAATGATCCAGCCTTCCGCCGAACGCACAAAGAATAAAGACTTTTTCAAAGCCCTGCTCGACACAAATTCTAGCTGCAAACATCGTATCCGTGTCGTCCTTTTCGCAAGGCAGTTTTTTTATGCTGATTTTCTTTTCAGAAGCTTTTTTGGACGCAGATGAAAAATCCATGCTGTCAAAATCCCCGATTAAAAGAGATGTTTTCAGATTCAACTTTTCGGCATTTTCAAAACCATAATCACAGGCGATTACAAAATCAGCATCTTGAATTACTCTTTCAAAGGCTTCAGGAATCTTTGAAAAAGTTCCGCCAGATACTATCACACATGTTTTTTTATTCATATTTCAATCCATCAACTTTACTTAAATTCTTACCACGGTATAGCGAACGCGGCCTTCTTCAATTGCCTTCTGTACTTCTTTTTCACGCCTGCTTTGAACGGCAGAACCGGTTTTAATTTCGATAAATAATATTTCATCAATTTTGCGGTCTTCCAAAGCCTTATCCTCATCTTTTGTGACAAAACCGATAAAATCCACGGGTTTTCCCAAAAATTGAACGCATTCAGGATTGCACGGAAAATTCGGAAGATATGGAGCAATCTGTTCGGAAATCTGACCGGTAATTACGGAACGGGAACGGTTTACTGCATCCTTGCGCTGCTTTTTAAACTCGCCGTGAAGTTTTATGCGCATATAAAGACAGCCAATCAGCACACCTAAAATTAAAATTACGACAAGACTTATTGCAAAAAAAGTCCAAAATAAATGGGGTTTTGCTAGAAGATTTTGCAAATACGCACTAGAAAGTTCCATAAAGTTATTATATCATAAACCGTAAATATAGTATAAAAAGTTTAAACTTTCGAGGTACAAAGTATGAAAAAATCAATTGTTTCTTTCTTTTTAGTTTTATCAGTTTTTTGTGTTTATAGTTATGCTGAAAAATTTGAATTCCAATACCACGAAGGCGACTCTTACAGAATTCTTTCAACTGTGCACGAGGATGTTCTTGTAAATGGTAAAGTGAACCACAAAGCTGAAATCATCAATCGTATTTCTTACAAAGTAACAGGAATTGATGAAGAAGGTCGAGGAATAAATGAAGCCCACTTTATGACAAGTGAACGTTCCCTGAAAAACGACTCAAATTCACTCTATACCTGGGGTGAAGAATACGAAAGTATCTTTACAAGAGATAAATTCGGTGTCTATACGATTTCTGATGAATATTTTATGCCTGTAGTCCGAGACGTTCCGATTTTCCCGGATAAAGATATTAAAGTTGGCGAAAAATGGTCTTACGAAGGTCATGAAGTTCATGACTTGCGAAATTCATTCGGAATTGAAAAGCCTTTCAAGGTTCCATTTACAGCAAACTACACTTATTATGGCGACACTAAGAAAGATGGAAAAAAATATCACATCATTAAGGCAAGCTACACGCTTTACTACGACAGCCCTAGCACTTCTAAATCTGATTTCTATCCAGTTTCAACAATGGGTTTTTCAGATCAGACTATTTTGTGGGACAACGAAAGAGGTATGATTCAGTCTTACAACGAAAAATTCCGAATTCAGATGGAAACAAATACAGGTGATGTACTTCTGTTCAAGGGAACTGCCAGCGCAGAAGTTCAGGACATCGTAGTCGTAAGAGATGAAAAGACACTTGAAAAAGTTAAGGAACACATTTCTGACCTCGGTATTCAGAACACTGATGTAAAGGCTACAGACAAAGGTCTTACAATCAACATTGAAAACATCAACTTCAAGGCTGATTCTGACATTCTCGAAGACAGCGAAAAAGCAAAACTCCAGCAGATTGCAGAAATCCTCAAGGCCTTCCCTTTCAACGATATTCTTGTTGAAGGACACACAGCCCTTGTTGGAACAGAAGAATCATGTCAGGAACTTTCTGAAAAACGTGCAAATGCCGTTGCTGCATACCTTATTGAAACAGGTGCAAAAGACAGACTGCACATCTTCACGAAAGGTCTTGGAGCTTCAAAACCAATCGCTTCAAATTCAACGAACGAAGGCATGGCAAAGAACCGACGCGTTGAAATTACAATCATGGAAGAATAAAATTCCAAAAATTAGTTCAAAATCACATTTTTCGCCTATTAATTAAATGATAGGAGAAAATGTGACATGAACGAAATCATTCCAAAAGACTTCGTCTGGGCAACAGATCCGGACGAAGAACCAATCGGCCAGGAAGACGTCGTAACGTCAACGGCACAAAAAGCTTTCGGCATCAAATATCTTTATCCCTGGCAACGTCTTGTAATCGCAAACATCTTAGATGCAGTATCCGCACAGGAAAATCTTGAAAACCTTCAAAAACAGCTCGAAAAAGGTCTTATTTCAAAAGAAGAACTGGACTCGATGATTTATGACCAGGACGGCGCAAACCGTGGAAAACAGATCGTGCTTTTACCGACAGGAGCCGGAAAATCAATGTGCTTTCTGGTACCGGCAATTTTGTTGAACGGGCCGACTCTCATTCTGTATCCGCTTCTTGCGCTGATGAGCGATCAGGA
>JAILRX010000008.1 GCA_024697985.1 Treponemataceae bacterium
TAACTGATGACAATCCGTTGGTTTATTACCTTACATATACGGCAAGCGGTGCAAACTCAAGCACGACCGTTTCAAGTGAAAGCTGCTCTGCTTACACGGACGGCACGAGCACGGACGGTATTTTCTGGGACAGCACGAACACGGCCTTCGTTTTGGCAGGCGATGGTTGTGCGGCCCTTGCAGCCTCAGGTACGATGACCTACACGATAAAGGTTGATGACTACCTCGGCCTTACAACCGACACTTCAACAATCACTGTTGAAATGGAAAATGAAGACACGACAAGTCCATTCGGACAGTTGTGGCCTCTAAATACGACGGCTTACCAGGCATTCTCTTCGTTCGGAACGGATCAGGACGACGACGATGATGTTGATGAAGATGACTGGTACGCTTATGCAAACTCAAGCTTGAATACGGGAACCTACGATTCAACTCTGGGTCACATCGAGCCTCGAGAGGCTATTTCTTCTTCGATCGTCAATCCAACTTTGAGCGGTCAGGTTTACCTGCGCGGTGAAGTTTTCGATAACCAGCGAATCGGTTCAATCCAGCTTGTGTTCTACAAGTCTGATGAAACAGACAGTTATACGGCAACAGTTGCTACCTGGGATTCGACGACCAAGGCTTTGGTTGCTTCTTCAAGCACGACAACAGGCGAAACTGCTGAACTTCATCAGTATCAGAGCCAGGAAGGACATTACGCAGAATTTGCATATCTTTGGGACACCTCATCGATTACGGAAATTGCAGACGGAGTTGCCGACAGCGGAATCATCGTCAAACTCGTGGTAACTGACGGTGCTTCCTTGACTGCAACTGAAATCGACTACAGCTCGACGGAAAACAGCCGAATTGCCAAGGCTTCAAGATTCACGTCTTCGGCTTGGACAGGCTACAACTCGACATCAGTAAATATTGCTCCTTACGTAACGAGCATCACGACAAGTCTTTCATCCCTTTCAAGCAGATATCCGACAGCTTACTCAAGAACGGCTCTCGGTCATTATCCTGTAAGTTCGGATGAAACTTTCGTACTTTATGGATACAACCTCACAGGAGGAGCCATCACGAATGCTACTGTCAGTGCAAACTCAGATGACTCGAGCGCTTTGGACGTAACTCCTACGGACAGCCTTTCGAGCGGTTCAATCGTTGTAACGGTAAATGGAGTTTCTTCTATAAACAACCTTAACGACAACGACCTTGCAGTAAATCAGCTGGGTAATGGTTATAACAATGATCTTTTGACAGATGACCTTGTTATTGATATCTGGGAATTTGATAATACTCATATCGTTCCAATCAGCGGAAAGATTGAGCAGCCTGTAATGAAGATTAATCCTAACAGCGACAAGGTTGGATTTGCCTTCGTAAACGGACCTCTTTACTTCAGTATGGGCGGTGGAACTGGAAGTCAAGACTATTCATACACTTACTGGATGGGAAGCTACGACTTCTTTACTTCGGTTGGATTTACCTACGATAAGCTCGGATATTCTTATGGATGTGCGGCAGGTGGAGACATCAACAGTAGTTCTGCTGATAAATTCCAGCTTATGACAAGCCGATGGGGTCTTGCAGGCACGGGTCAGAGCGGTTCTTATGGAAATACCAATTCTCTTAGACTTGAATCAATCGGTCAGAAAGGAGATTCTGATGGAAACAATACGGATACCCGCTATTTTGACAAGCAGAGGTTCCAAAGTACAACACTTGCAACGGCAGTTCATGATTCAACCACCAACCTCTATATGGCTTACTATGACCAGATGAATGATGAAATCAGGTTCAGATACGGAGCGACCTCAAGTACATCAAAAGCTGCTTTCGGTGCCTTCAAGGATACAGAAACAAGTGGTGATGCCTACACCTATGCGGCAGGAGCATCCAAGGTTGTTCAGATGGTAGCCGGAAGTGAAACAGGACGAAATGCTGGAGCCTATGTTTCTATCGGAGTTGTTTCTGAGCAGGATACAACAGTTGATGATGTTGTCGTAATGGTATGGTACGATGCTACGAATACAACGTTGTGGTATTCATACAACGATACTCCTACAACAAGCAGACTTGGTGATAAGACTGCAACAGGCTGGTCTGACGCCGTAAGAGTATTCAGCGCAAATTCTGATATGGCAAAATCTGGTGAATACTGTAAGGTTGCAGTTGATGTAGACGGCGGTGTACATATTGCCTGCTACGACCCAATCAACCTGGACTTGAACTATGCATATCTTCCTGCAAGCAAGGGTGGTGTGGCAACAGCTCAGACTGATTTCTCTACCTGCGTAGTTGATTCAAACGGTGTTACAGGAAGTAACCTTACGCTCGATGTAGCAAAGGTTGATGGAAACTGGATTCCTTACATCGGTTACTACATGACAAGCTGTACAAAACCAAAGCTTGCATACAAGGTTGATACTGAAAACTATGCACCGGATGGAAGCGATGACGATATGTTCACTGGCGACTGGGAAATCACGATTGTTCCGACAGAGGAAACTGTCGAAATGCAGAGTAATCAGCATAACGACATCAACGTAGGCGTATGGAAAGATTCTGATACCGGTGTAATGAAGACAAGTCTTACTACGACAAGTTCTTCGAACAGCAACTATAACGATGCAAATGCATACAATTCCACCTCTTATGGCCAGATCTACGGAAACGGCGCAACAGATTCGGACGGCAATTTGTATCCAATCATCGGATATGCCGTAAAGAACGGTTCTTCTGGTGACGTAATCGAGACGGCGCAGAAACGCTAGGGCAGAAACGCTAGGGCAGCGCGAATGCCCGGCTGCGGCACGCAATACAGCTTGCTGCATACAACGCGCGACAGGCAGATTCTTCGGAATCTGCTTTTTTTTGCAAAAATACACGATTTTTCTTGACAATTGTAAATTATGACCTATAATACAGGTGTCGTACGAGTCGGGTGGGGTACGAAAGTCAAAAACATCTATTTAATAATTCTAGTTTTCAAATTCGCCGTATTAAATTTATAAAAAACATTGGTTTTGCTTCGTAATTTCAGTATATTTGTAAAATAAGAGTTTTTTTATTTTACAAGTTGCCGATAATAGATTGAGGAGTCATCTTGTTTTTTATGTTTGCCACCCAGTAAGTGGCTTTTATCAGCATTTTTGCTATAAACAAGAACTCTTCTTGTGTTGTTGCGGAGGTTGATATGAAAGTTACTGCACGAAAACTACAAAAGGCGAAAACGACCTTTAAGGTCTTGTTCTTTGCATTCGCCACAATTTTTTCTCTTTCAATTTTTACCTGTACTCCAGGTCTTGGAAATCAGGTTGATACTAAAGCTCCATCCGTTGTAATTACCTCTCCAGCAACTAAATCAACCCTCAATGGCTCTTTCACAGTAACCGGAACCGCAAGCGACGACCTCGCTGTAACCAGCGTAGAATTATATTTCACCAATATCAGTACGTCCGTTCAGTACGGACCATATCCTGCAACCGTTGGCTCAAACGGTACCTGGTCGCTCAGCATTACTCCGCGCTCAGGAAGCTCATCAATTTTGCCGGACGGCGACTACAACATCAAGGCCATGGCCTACGATAAATCTCAGCATTCGGGACAGACCGATGTGGTTTACACGATTGATACCACGCCGCCAACTGTCATGCTGACTTCACCTACGACTTACAGCATCACTCCTGAATTTTCAAAAACTATTACAATAAAGGGCGAAGTTTACGATGCTTCGTCATTGTCGTCTGTATGGGTTTACATTACGGACAAAAACGGCGTAATCAAAGCAACGACTCTGGCAGAAGGAACTAATACCTTCATAGCCTCTTTCTCAAGAGAGCAGCTTACCGCTCTTGTAGATTACGACGGAACAAAAAATACTTTGTACTATTACTATGCAGTTGCAACCGATATCGGTGGAAACAAAAATACTTACGATTTCCATCGAGGTGATATTGCCTCAATTTTGCAGGGTGCAACTTCATTCCCATCAATCAACTCGATTGGATACGTAGATCAGGGTAAATCTTCTGATTTAGGAAACGGAATCAACACAGATTCTCTGGATGGTATTAAGAAAAACATCATCAATGCAAGAAACGCAGTTGCCCTTGTCGGAACAGACGGCGTTTCTTATCCTCATTTGAAATATTCTCAAACTGAGCAGAATAAAATTCAGTGGATCAACGTTACAGGTCGAAGCGAAATCGACAATGGAACGCTCACAGAAATTGAAGATACAATTCCAGTTGGTTTTGCCGTAACCGGTACAGTTTTGCCGACCTCAGACGAAAGTACTCAGCAGAACTTCCAGGTTTATCTTAGAAAACTTACTGCAACTGAAATTGCAGCCTTAAATACAGTTAACCCTGCAACGGGTAAAATCACAACTTCATATCTTGATACTCTCAATATTGAAACAGATGAGTATAGTATTCCTTCTACAACCGACAGTTCAGCTGCCGCTAATACACAGGGTTACTTCAAGATGGTAGGCTCAAGCTTCAGCCTTGAAATCAAGTCAAAGAACCCTGCTGATCCTTCTTCAACAGACTGGACTTCGGGTTGTTACTGGATAAAAATCGTTTACGAAACGGACAGTGGCTCACAATTGCAGGATGAAGCTTTGTTCAACATCAGTTCTGAAGCTCCAATCCTTCACGAAAGCGGTTTTGCAGGCGAAGAAAATCAGGCTTCGGGTTATTACCGAGGCTTTATGACCGCTGCAACAAAGACTGCAGGCACAAACAAACTTTCCGGTTACGCTGCGAACAGTTCTGAAACTGATGCTGTTGGCTCGCTTGTAATAGTTCGTCCTGATGGAAGTACACAGGACGCTCCTGATTCTTATATTACGGACCTCACTTCTGCTGATAAGTTCAAATATTCTTACATTATTGATTATGATACCGACGGTTCAGACGACGGCGAAAAAACGTATACGATTGTTGCTGACAATCAGACTAGAATCCAGCGAGCAGTCGTAATTGATACGACAAGTCCTGAAATTTCCTTCTCGAACATTTCTGAAGATGAAAACAACCTGACGATTCTCGATTCAACCAGCTATACCATCCGCGGTACGGCCCTCGATGATAACGGTATT
>JAILRX010000032.1 GCA_024697985.1 Treponemataceae bacterium
AATTTTGCAAAAAAGAAAATTCCAATTACGCTTACGATAAATCCTGCAATATCCAAGATGGCATGCAAGGCCGCAGTAATAAAACTGTGCGAGAACAAAATCGCACCGGCGACGATTATTCCAATTCCAAGCAGAATCAGCAATGAAAGAAGACCGTTCTTAAGCCTTTTTTCAGCGCGACGCTCTTCCTTTTCATCAAAGTGCTTTTTGAAAAAATTCCTTACACGGTTTTTTATGCGGGCAAACAAGTTCGGATTTCTGAGCTTTTTGAGTGTTTCAAGACCGGCCAGAAGTTCATCTTCGGTAAAGGCTTTTCTCTGATTGTTTTCTTCAAGCTCTATTTCCAAAAGTGTTATCTTGTCGCGGGTATTTATCATGATGGCTTCGATTTCATCCCAACCCAAGGCTTTTGCTGCCTCAAGCCGTCTGTGACCGGCAACCAGTTCATAGTTTGAGTTGATTGTAATAGGATTTAAAAGACCGTAGCGGTTCATGCTGAATTTCAATTCATCCAAATCGCCAAGATCCTTTCGAACGCGTTTCTTTATTTTGATGTCACGAATAGGTACCTGCATTCTCACCTCCTACTCAAGCAAGAAGTTGACTTCATCCATATCCAAATCTTCCTCGATAAGCTCTTCGTAGTTGACTGCCGTTGAAGTTGACTTTGCCGTAGTTTTGCTGGATGAAGATTTTTTGCCAGAAGTCTTTACTGCAGCTGGAACCGAGCCTTTTGGAGCAAGGTCGCCAAGGAAAGACAAATCCAATTCGAGGCCTGTTTTATCAACAATCTTTTCAGGACGGCTTCCGGACATTGTCTGTTCGTATGCAAGTCGTGCAACACCAAGACTCTTTGAAGTACGCTGATTTGAGTGATATTCACAGAAAACGGTCGGTTCAGTTCCTTCAAGGAAGTACTGAGTCGTCTTGTGATGTCCGCATTCTTCGGTAAGAAGCTGTCCTGATGTAGAGCAGACTGTAAGCTGAACAAGTCCTGTCTGAGGCTTGGTAAAGTTCTTTATAGGCAGATTTTCATGGATAATTCTCATGTAATCAGTCCAAGCAACACCTGCAAGAGTTGCACCCGTAAGGTCAAGACCAAGTGTCTGGCCTTTCTGGTCAAAACCGAACCAGATTGCAGTCGTTACATAAGGTGTAAAACCGACTGTCCATGCATCAGACCAGTTCTGAGTTGTTCCGGTTTTTCCGGCTGCAGGCATAATTCTCTTATTGCCTTCTTCGTCCTGATAGGTAAACTTTTTTACACCACCGGCTGTTCCAGAAAGAGTTCCCATCTTAACAGTATTCTGAAGCAAGTCTGTCATGATGTAGGCGGTCTGTGGTGAAATTACCTGAATTGCACTACCCTTTCGTTTCTGCTCAAGCCTGATATCACGTTCCGGGTTCAGGAAAACCTTTCCGTTTCTGTCTTCTACAGAACGGATTGCCATCGGTGTAACTTCCTTACCGCCGTTTGCAAAGATAGAAAAGGCCCTTGCCATTTCAATCGGACGGACAGAGAATACACCAAGTCCAAGAGGATATACGCGGTTCAAACCACGTGTCTGAGCTTCTTTTTCGTCAAGCCCAAGCAAGGTTACGATTCGGTTGATGGCGGCATCAAATCCGACACCCTGAAGAACTTTAAGGGATGGAACGTTCATTGAGGTTGCAAGCGCATACCAGAGCTGAACGGAACCGAGCCATTCACCACGGAAGTTATTCGGCATATAAGGTTCGTTATCCTCGTTGTAGAAAACTACAGGAGCGTCAACAATCTGAGTTGATGGAGTAAACTTTCTTGAATCAATTGCGGCTGAATAATACAGAGGCTTACAGCAGCTTCCTGGCTGAAGTTTTGCCTGAGTAGCACGGATGAACTGGTTATCAGAACCAAACTTGCTTCCTCCGATAAGAGCCGTAATATAACCTGTATCATTTTCGATTGTAATCAAAGTTCCTTCGATGGTCTTTTTGCCGGATTCCTTTTTGTTTTGCGAATTAGACCTGTTTACGACACCGACCTTTACCTTTTCAATTCCGAACATCATAGAAACGACGTCCAAAATTGGATTGATTTCGTTATTGAATGCCGTCATCGAAATGACTTCGTTTCGCTGCTCAGAAACCTTGAGGGACGGAATATTGAAGGCAAGCGACATCAATTCAGTAAACGGAACGTAGGTTTTGCTTGCACTGCCCAATCGAGAACTGCTTGAACGCTGGAAAGCACGGTTTGCATAGGCAATTTTCTGCGACATGATTTTTTCTGCGGCAGCCTGATGTTCGAGATTTGCTGTTGAATTTACGGTAAATCCACCTGTGTAAACATCAAGATTTCCATAAAGCATTGATGTAAGTTCTCGAAGAACATATTCGCTGAACCAAGGAGCCTTGTCTTCTCGCATAAAATATGCTGATGAATTGATTCGGGTATAGTCGAAGTTTGCCCAGTATTCCTCGAAAGAAGAATCAGCCTGTTCCTGTGTGATGTAGCCTGATGCAACCATGTTTTTCAATACATCCTGCTGACGGTTCATCGCTCGGTTCGGATGTGAAAAAGGATTGTAGAAAGCCGGGTTCGAAAGCTGAATTACAAGAATTGCA
>JAILRX010000086.1 GCA_024697985.1 Treponemataceae bacterium
ATGCAATCTGCATCTGGATACAATCCGGGGAAGAAGCGACCATCATAAAATGGAAGGACTTTTTAAGGCCGCAGCCCGAGCAATCAGGCAGGCAACAGAAATCGACGCTCGTCGTGGCGGCGAAATTCCTTCCACTAAAGGAATAATTTGTTAAACTGTGCGAGCGCCGACTCGTACGCGACAACATGAGCACACTAATTCGTGCGCTAAACTGTGCGCATGCCAACTTTTGCGCGACAAAAAACATATCAGGAGTAATTAAATGGAAAAATTAAAAATATTGTTGGCTAAGGGCCGAATTTACGATTCAGTTTGCGAACTTTTGAACGACGTAGGTATTTCACTTTACCTTCCGGACAGAACATATTTTCCTTACACTAATCAGGAAGACCTTGCTTTTCAGATCGTAAAGCCACAGATTACAAGTGCTTTGCTTGCACAGAACAAGGCTGATGTCGGATTCAGTGGAAAAGACTGGGTTTTCGAAAACCAGGTTCAGGACGATGTCATCGAAATCATGGATTTGGGTTTTGATCCTGTACGAATCGTTGCCGCAATTCCAGAAACACGCGACTATGACAAGCTTTTAAAAGGTCCGGTTACGATAGCAACTGAATATCAGACTTTGACAAAAAAATACATCGACGAAAAGAAAATCAACGGAACTATTTTTAGAACCTGGGGAACAAGTGAAGGTTTCGTTCAGGACAATGATGAAGCCCTCGCACAGATTCTTATCGACAACACATCAACTGGTTCAAGCCTCAAGGCAAACCGACTCAAGATTGTCGACACATTGATGGAAAGTTCTACCAGAATGTATGCGTCAAAAGAGGCCATGGCTGATCCTGAAAAGAAACAGAAAATCATGGAATTGAAGATGCTTTTCGAATGCGTTCTTAATGCTCGAGATAAAGTCATGCTTGAAATGAACGTTGCAAAAGACAAGTTCGACAATCTGGTTAAAAATCTGCCGGCCATGAGGAGTCCAACCGTTGCACCTCTTTACGGAGATGACGGTTATGCCATCAAGATTGCCGTTAAAAAAGGCGAAGTTCCGACATTGCTTCCTCGCTTGCACGAGCTTGGAGCTACGGATATCGTAGAATACGGTCTTCGAAAAGTAATGTAAGTTTTTTTCGGATGAAATGGGGCGCTAAACGGCGTCCCTTTTTTTGCGCTATTCTTGGCGGCGGTCCTAATTAATTAAACTTTTTTAATAATTATGGATAATTTTATTTGACAGACCCTTATTTTACAATTAGAATTTTATTTAATTGATTTTTAATCGCTTTGGAAAACATAATTTTTTCGAAGCGATGTAAAAAACAGGAGGAAAAAGAAAAATGAAAAAAGCACTTAGTATTCTTCTTTGTGTTTTGATGTGCACAACATTTATTTTTGCACAGGAAGCTGAAGCAGTTGCTGAAGAAACAGTTGCAGAAGCTAAAACTCAGTCAGGTGAAAACAATTTCTGGATTAACTTCTCTATGGCTGAATATCTTGCACATGAAAGATCTCATTCAACAGGAACTGCTTGGTCAAATGTAAACGGACCTTACAGTGGAATTGAAGGCGCTCTTGGATTCTGGTATGAATACAAATTGAACACACCAGGTAACAATGCTCTTACAGAAGGCAACAATGTTAAATTCCAGGAAGGTTTTGAAGTTCGTGGTCCAGTTGATATTAAAGGAACAGGAAAAATCATATATACACCTATCGCTTTCCTTAGCTTCACAGGTGGTGTTGAAGTTGCAACAGGTTGGGATTTGCCAATCGCTCGTGGACAGGGAGTTTGGAACAGCACAACTTCTGCTTATGACACACTTCCAATGTTCATGAACTTCTATTTCAAGCCTTACCTCGAAGCTCTTTTCCAGTTTGATGTTGCTGCTCTTGTAAGCGACAAAAACTTGAAAGATTGGCTCCACATCGTATTGCAGGCAACATATCAGGTTAACTTCTCTGCTATGACAGGTGTTGCTGATGGAACTCCATGGCTTTGGGAAAATGGCGGAGACAAATTCAATGGTTGGGGATATGACTCATACATCACATTCGGATATATGTTCCCAGACCAGGTTAAAGTTATCCAGTTGGTTGGTGTTCAGCTTGAATTTGACGGATACTACTATGACGTTACAGGCGGACAGTATGCAGCTTGGAATCCTACATTCGTAGAATTCTGCATCAACCCAACAGTAATGCTTGCTTTCGACAAACATAACAGTTTGGCTCTTCAGTGCAGAATCAAGAATTCTCGAGCATTTGCTACAGAAGACGAATCATTCACAGGAACTTGCGTAGGTCAGCAGTACTTCTTTGACAGATTTGCTTTGAGCTACACATACAGCTTCTAAGTCAATTCTTAGAACCTTAGAGCCTGTTCTTCGTATTGAAGAGCAGGCTTTTTTTTTATAGAATACATCCATGCAGAAAAATTCAGAAGCAGCTGAAACATCATTACCAGAAAATAAAATGGGAACCATGGAGATCAATAAGCTCCTTATTTCAATGTCCATCCCAATGATGCTTTCAATGCTCATCCAGGCCCTTTATAACATCGTCGACAGCATTTTTATTTCCAGAGTTTGTGAAGAAGCTTTTACCGCCGTATCGCTCGTTTTTCCGGTACAGACCTTATTGGTTGCCCTCGTTGGAGGTACGGGAATCGGTGTAGGCACGGTTTTAAGTCATGCCCTCGGTGAAAAAAAATTCGACAAGGTAAACAGCGTTGCAACGACAGGTATCTATCTTTCGTTCTTCTATTTCTTGTTTTTCGTGATAATCGGAGTTTTTGTAACAAAGCCTTTTTTCATCACGCAGACTGATGACGCCAAAATCATCAAATATGGAATTGATTACATGCAGGTAATCATGATTGCCTCTTTGGGAGTCTGCATGCAGTTCATTTTCGAGCGTCTTTTGATTTCCACAGGAAAATCACTTTACTCGATGATAACCCAGTCGACCGGAGCCATCATCAACATCATCCTTGACCCGATTTTTATTTTTGGAATCAACATCAAAGGCGTTCAGATTGTTCCAAGGCTCGAAGCCAGGGGTGCGGCCATCGCAACAGTAACAGGTCAGTTCGTGGCAGGAATTATGGCCATCATCCTGAACGTCAAGAAAAACCACGAAATCAAATTCAAGATCCATCACTTCCGATTTGAAAGCTACATCGTCGGTCAGATTTATAAAATCGGTATCCCGACCATCATAATGCAGGCCATCGGATCGGTCATGGTTTTCGGCTTCAACAAAATTTTGCTTGGCTTTACCTCGACCGCAGCTGCAGTTTTCGGAGCATATTTCAAACTTCAGAGCTTCTTTTTCATGCCGGTTTTCGGTCTCAACAACGGTATGGTCCCGATCGTAGCCTATAACTACGGAGCCCAGAAGAAAAAGCGAATCACAGCAACGGTAAAATATGCCACGATTTACGCAATGGCCATCATGTTCATCGGATTTTTAGCTTTCGAACTGATTCCGGGACAGCTTCTGGATATTTTCCACGCATCAGAAACTATGAAAGCCATGGGTATCAAGGCCTTAAGAATTATTGCCGTCCACTTTTTGATTTGTGGATTTTGTATCATCGGCGGTTCTGCCTGCCAGGCCCTTGGAAAAGCGCACTATTCTATGATAATCTCGATTGCGCGACAGCTGGTCGTCCTGCTTCCAGTAGCCTACCTGCTTTCGCTTACCGGCAATGTAAATGCAGTCTGGTGGTCTTTCCCGATTGCCGAAGTGGTATCGCTTGCACTGACAATAACATTCATGTCCATCACTTCGAAAAAAATTATCAAGCCAATACCAGATGAAATTTAATTTCTCTGATTGGATATAAAAACATACCCAATTGGGTAAAGGTTGAAAAAATGAACAAGTATGTCAAACGCTACTTAATCGACGCAATGAGCGGAATGGCTCAGGGATTGTTCGCATCACTTTTGATAGGAACAATTATCAAGACTCTCGGACAGCAATTGATGAGACTGAATGAGAATGTCTTTTTCAAATTTTTTGTTGATGCGGGAAATTTTGCAACAGAAGCGCATGTCGTAGGGGCTGCGATGGCTGTGGGTATCGGCTTTGCAATGCATGTTCCGAACTTGGTTTTGTTTTCGCTTGCGGCTGTAGGGGCTGCAGCAAACGTGACAGGTGGAGCTGGCGGTCCTTTGGCAGTTTTATTCATCGCCATTATCGCCGCAGAACTTGGTAATCTTGTCAGCGGAAAAACAAAAGTTGATATTATCGTAACGCCGCTTGTTACGATTTTGGTGGGTGCGCTCCTTACGGTTTTGACGGCAAAATGGATAGGCCTTGGCGCAAGCTCAGTCGGAAAATTTGTCGTTTGGGCAACTAAACTTCATCCTTTCTGGATGGGCTGTATCGTTTCTGTTGTTATCGGACTTGCACTTACGCTTCCGATTAGTTCGGCTGCGATTTGTGCGGCTTTCGGTCTTACAGGATTGGCCGGTGGAGCTGCCGTTGCTGGTTGTTGTGCTCAGATGGTCGGATTTGCAGTAGCAAGTTTCCGAGAGAATAAGTGGAACGGAGTTTTGTCGCAGGGCTTGGGAACTTCAATGCTTCAGATGCCTAACATCATCAAAAATCCACGAATTTGGATTGCACCGACTTTGTCGAGTCTTATCACAGGACCTTTGGCAACCTGCGTTTTCAAGCTGGAAATGAACGGTGCAGCCGTTTCTAGCGGAATGGGAACTTGCGGTCTGGTCGGCCCGATTGGAATGATTACGGGTTGGTTTGAGCCGAGCGAAGTTGCGATTATGCACGGGGCAACTGCAATTCATCCTGGCGCACTTGAATGGATTGGAATGATTTTGATTTGCTTCGTATTGCCTGCTGCCTTGACTTTCGGTTTTGACTTGCTTTTCAGAAAAATCGGCTGGGTCAAAGAAGGCGATCAAAAACTGAATTAGGGTTAGAAAAAGATATTTAAGAAGAAAGACAGGATGGAAAGGTGCTCTTCGTTCAAAAGCATTTTTTTCATCCTGTTTTTTTTAGAGGCCTCTAGAGAGAGGAAATCACTATTCTTGGGCAGGCTCGAAATATCCAGGACAGCCGAACATGATGTTTTCTATCTTATTTTTTCCTTCGGGACAATATATAGCAATCTGCTTTGAATAACTTGTATATGATGTGTCAAGTTTTTCCCATACGAAATCATCTGCCAACGTCAAAAGCTCTTTTATTTTAAAACCATTAAACTCTCTTCCATTGATAATCATACCTTCACATTTTTCAGGAAAAACAGTTGCAGCTACTAGTTCAGTTTTATCATTATACTCCAACCAGAAAGATTCATATCTATCAACATCTGAAACAGGAGTTTCAGGCCATTCAAAAGAGTCTGGATCCCTGCCCATAACTTCAAAAAGTTCTTTTATCTTTTCCTCGACTATTTTCATAGCAGGTTCTACTTCTTCTTTGCTCGGCAACGATTCATTAGAATTTACATAGGGGTCTTGCAGGATATTGCGCACGTCCTCTTTCTTTGCACCAAAAGGAATGTATTCAAAAGAGTTTAGGATTTCGATTCTAGGTTTAGCCATCTATTTTTCCTTTTCGACTCAAATTATATACGCTCTTGTCTATCTTGTTAAGAAATTTAAATGTCGGCTGCAAGAATTATTATCAGGGGATTTAATTTTTTTCTAATCTATCTGCCACAAGGCCGAGGAATTCAACTTGATTTTGTGGCAATTTTTCACATTTTTCTATTAGCTCGTGGTATTTGCGGTAGAGGCGGAGTTGGGCTTGTTCGTTTTCCTGATTTTGCTTGGTGGTTTTGTTTTCGCCAGTGACGAGGTATTCCACGCTGACGCCAAGGACTGAAGCAATTTTTACGGCAGTGTCGGCGGAAGGGGTGCTGCCGAGTTTTATGCCTTGCCCTATATTTGTAACGCTGAAGTTACATTCTCGTGCCAAAAAAGCACGGTTCAAACCTTTGTATTCTAATTCTTCGTCTACTCGATTCCAAAAGTCACTCATTATTCAAATTATGTGAAAAATTTCTGACTTTTTCGCTTAAAAGTGAGTTTTTACAGAGTTTTTCTGATATAATCAGAAATTACTGAGTTGTTACAATTCAGTAAGTAATTTTGGTTAAGGAAATGATTATGGCAACAAAGACTTTGGATTCTGCAAAAGTAAAAAAGGATGATGAATTTTACACGCAAATTTCTGATATCGAAAAAGAACTTTCGCATTACACAGAACATTTCAGAGGAAAAACAATTTTGTGTAATTGTGATGATCCTCGAATTTCAAATTTTTTCCGGTATTTTGCATTGAAGTTCAATGAACTTGGACTGAAACGACTTATTACTACTTGCTATAAAAATCAAGAAATAGATTTATTCAGTCAAAATGATTGCGAAAAAGCGGTCTGGCTTGATTATTACGGAAATCCAAATGACCCGACTTGCACAGATTTTTCGACTGTCGAAGTAAAAGAACTTAAGGGCGACGGCGATTTTAGAAGCGCAGAATGTATAGAACTTTTGAAACAAGCTGATATTGTAGTTACGAATCCGCCTTTTAGTTTATTCAGAGAATATATTATGCAACTTATAAATTACAATAAAAAATTTATTATAGTGGGAAACAAACAAGCTGTAACGTATAAAGAAGTTTTTAATCTTTTTAAGCAAAATAAAGTTTGGATTGGTTACAGAAATATGAATTCTGATTTTTGGTTAGAAGTTCCAGAAGGGAATAAATATGAAAAAATTGTAGATGGAAA
>JAILRX010000119.1 GCA_024697985.1 Treponemataceae bacterium
TGATCCGCGATCCAAAACATCGCAAAAGATTTACGACAACTTCAGATCCTGAACGGGGAAAATTTTCGCACACCGTGTACAAATGTCTTTGCTCTTACGCACCTTATTCTCTGATTAGATGCAGATTAAAGACCGGTCGAACTCATCAGATTCGAGTTCACATGAAATATCTTGGTTGTCCGATTTTAGGCGACCCGATTTATGGAATCAAGGACAAAAACTTTGAAAAAAAAGCCACTCTGATGCTGCATTCATCAACTCTTTCAATCAGGTTGCCGAAACAAAACGAATTTACAGTTTTCAAAAGTCCCACTCCAATTCGCTTCAAAAAAGTGATGAAAAAACTCAAGGAAAAATACCAAAAGATCAAATATTGATATTTCGATTGATCTGGAACTTTTTATGGACCAAACTTTTAAAATACTTTTCGAAAATCCAAATTTCCTCATTGCACTTAAGCCACGTGGACTTGCTACTGCACCAATCAGTTTCGAGCAGTTTGAAAACAACAATCTTTTGTCAAAGGTTGCAAAATTATATCCTGATGTGCTGAACGTAAAAAACTCTCTCAAAGAATGTGAATACGGCCTTATCCACAGAATTGACACGGATACAAAAGGAATCGTTTTGATTGCAAGAAATACAGAATTCTGGAAATTCATTCAGGAAAGCCAGAAAAAAGGCCTTTTCGTTAAAAACTATACGGCTTACACAAAGTATGATGAAAATAACACGCAGAATCTTGGCGGATTTCCAACGTTGTCTGACCGAGAAACTACAGAGGACGCTGAAACTGCACCGGGATCAATTTTGGAGACGGGATCAATAATCCAAAGCTATTTCAGAAATTATGGCAAGGGAAAAAAGGAAGTAAGACCCGTCCTTCTTTCAAAAGACGGCGAAAAACAAAACTACGCACAAAAAAAACTTGCTTCCGATAAGCTATACACGACAAAAATATTGAGCGTCACTGACGTTAATGAACTAAAAAAAATCAAATGTGAAATTACTGCAGGATTTCGCCATCAGGTCCGATGCCACTTGGCATGGCTCAATCATCCTGTCGTTAATGATTCAATCTACAATTTTTCAAATTTGAATACCAACGAACCGATGATGTTTTACGCAACAGGTTTTTCATTTCCAGATTTTAACGATAAAAACTCAACTGAAAAACTTTTCTTTGATTTCAGCGATGAGGTAGAAAGACCCGCAGATTAAAAGCGTTTCGTTTTTCTCGGATGAAATTTTTATGGCATTCAAAAAGGCCTTGTCCGTATCTGCTTCTTCGACAATCTGACATTCTAGATTAAGTTCATCTTTTTTATCTTCAAATATCTTTGAAAGTCCTGAAAAATCTGAATGTTTTTTTTCACCCGGCTTTGTCAAAACCACAGAATTAAATCCGTGATTAAAAATTATGTCACTCATCTTTTGAGCATTTTTATCTGCGGCACAGGCAAAAAGAACAGAATGTGATGTCGGAAACATAGAATTGAAAGTCTGGCAGGTAAGATTCAAGGAGTTTTCTGTATGGGCTCCGTCAAAAACAACTTTGTGTGATAAACCTTTTTCATCTTTGTATTCAGCAATTTCAAATCGTGCGGGCAAAAAAGAGGCTGAAAGACCTTCCTCGATTTGATCCATTGTAAGAGTTTGACAGGCAATTTTTGCGGCAAAGGCAGCAACAGAAGCATTCATCGCTTGGATTTCACCAGGAATCCTTGCATTAAAAGATAGCGGCCTTGGAAAATATTCTGAAAATTCAGCCTTGAAATAAAGAGTAATTTTTGGAAAATCATATTCGTAACGTTCAATAAATTCATCAAAAAAATAAATCGGACTGTGATTCTCCGATGCGACTTTTCGAAAAACATTTTCAGCTTCGGTTTTTTGCCGTGCGCAAACTACAGGAATGCCATCCTTAATTATACCGCTTTTTTCAAATGCAACTTTTTCAATCGTGTCGCCTAAAAATTCCGTGTGCTCAAGTTCAATCGGCATCAAGACACTGACTTTTGGAACACATACATTTGTCGCATCAAGCCTTCCGCCAAGACCTGTTTCCAGAACAGCCCAGTCACAGCCAGCTTCCTTAAAGACAAGAAAGGCATAAAGCGTGACAAGTTCAAACCAGGTCGTAGGCCTTTCACTGGGAAGGTTTTCGCTTTTAAACCAGCCTTCGTTTTCAAGCATTTTTTTTGCGACTGAAAGATAAATCTCGTTTTCAAAAAGTCCATCAGGTTTGGCAATACGTTCAAAAAATGTAAGAAGGTGCGGAGAAGTGTAAAGACCTGTTTTATTTCCACCATGGCTCAGAATTGATGCCATATAGTTGCACACAGTTCCCTTTCCCTTGGAACCTGCAGCATGAATCAAATTGATCTGATTCTGTGGATTGCCGAATTTTTGACAAAGATGCCTCATCGTATCAAGCCAGAAAATATTTTTTTTAGGAGTTTTTTCAAAATTTAAAAATGAATTAAGCCAGTTTTCAAATTCGGAAAGAGAAAGATTTTTTGTGTCCATGATTTACAGCTTTTTCCAGATTACAGGCACCTGAGTAAATTCAGCATTACCTGAGTTTTCCTGCATTGTATATTTTTGACCTTCGAGGGTAGAAAGGTTCTTTACTTCAAGATTCCAGACAATAGGTTCTGCACTGTCGATATTCTGCAAGACGATATTTGCAGGCACATCAGGGAAAAATGCAGGATTTGTCCTTCCATTCTGTCGGACCACGATGTGGTTCTGGTTTACAGAAACTGATATGTTCATCGAAGCTCCACTTTCAAAAATGATGAATCCACGGCCTCCGTTCAAAATCATGATTTTGTCGATGAAGTTTTCGCCCTTCCAAGTTCCGGCAAGATTATCAATGCTGATGTTTTCAAAGTTCTGTACTGCAGGAGCAGATTCAGCATTAGAGGAAGAAGGCTCCATCGAAATCAAGAAATTTTCGATATCTGTTTTTGCGTCCATCAGAATTTTGTAATACAAGTCGTACTTCTTTTCCAGGCTGAACTGTTTTTTCGTTGCAAGGTTGATTCCGTGGAAAGTGCAGATCCAGCCAGTTCCTTCTTCCTGAATTTCAGGATAGAAGACGTAGGTCACATCAGAATATTTTGAAAGATCTTTTTCTGAAAAATTTCGGTTTCGGTAGTCGACGACGTTGACGTTCGGGAGAAGGGAAGCCTTTGAGAAATAGAGGTCCTCCGTAAGTTTGATGGTTGAAGTGTCCTGTGAATCAGAAACGGCCGCAAAAAATCCTACTCGATTTTGAGCAAACAGTGATGAGAAAATCAAATTGATCAATAATGCACAGACAATTCTTTTTTTCATTTTTAACCGTCTAATCGTTTCCTGAACTCACGCTGCAAATCACGCTTGTTGTCGCGCTCTTTAATTGCGTCCCTTTTATCAAACTGCTTTTTACCTTTGCAGACTCCAAGTGATACTTTTACGCGCCCGTTTTTCAAATAAAATGAAAGCGGTACCAAAGTATATCCTTTTTCATCGACCTTTCGGCTCAGTCTCTTAATTTCTTCCTTGTGGAGAAGAAGCTTTTTTGGGCGGTCAGGGTCGTGGTTGAAAACCGAAGAATAGACATATTCGGAAATATGAAAATTCCTTACCCAAACTTCACCATTTAAAATTTCGGCAAATGCATCAGGAAAAGAAATCTTTCCGTCCTTAACGGACTTAACTTCAGTTCCCAGAAGTTCTATACCGCATTCATATGTATCTTCGATGCTGTAATCAAACCGAGCCTTTCGGTTTTCAGCTATCAATTTTGTTCCTTCATTTGCCATAACTTACAGTATAGAAGATATTTTCCTAATCTACAAGTGGAATCAATCAGAGTTTTTAAGGAAGAACAAATAAAAAAATTATCTCAAATTTATCGAATTTTGTGTACTTTTGGTCGTTCACGAAATATAATGGAGAGATTAAGGAGAAACATAATGAAAATTTTTGATGGTACGATTTTAACTTGTGATTCTGAAAATAATGTATACAAGTACCTTGTCGAGGATGAAGGAAAGATTTTATTCGTAGGTAACGAACTTCCTTCTGAATATGACGGCAAAGATGTTGAAAAAATTTCATTGGGTAAAAAGGTTTTGCTGCCTTCTTTTGTTGATACGCACATGCATTTTGCAAGTTTTGCAACTTTCAATGCAGGTCTTAACGTTATGGACGCAAGAAGCAACAAGGAAATTCAGGACAGGCTTAGGGAATTCATCAAGCATGATAAGGCAAAAATTACTATCGCCTTTGGAGCTTCTCCATATTCAGTTTCAGACGGACATTTGATTACAAGAAGTGAACTCGACGAGGTAAGCGGAAATCAGCCGGTTTTCTTCATAAAATACGACGGACATGCCTGTGTCGTTAATACGGCACTTCTCAAAAAAGTTGAAAGCAAGGTCAAGGATCTTCGCGGTTACAACAAAGAAACAGGTGAAATGAATCAGGAAGCATTCTTTGCAGTAAGTGATTTCATAACCTCTTCAATCCCGATCATTCAGCTGATTAAAAACATGCAGAAAGCTGCCGACTACTGTGCTTCACAGGGTATCGGTATGGTACATACTGTAAGTGGAGTAGGCTTTTCCGGCGATTTGGACGTCGATATGGAAAGATGGGTTGGACGCGGAATTGAAAACGGTTTCCAGCTAAGGGTTTTCATGCAGTCTATGACACCAGAAAAGGCAATCAAGCGAAAGCTTCCAAGAATCGGAGGCTGTTTTGAATGCGCTCTCGACGGATGTTTCGGTTCTAAAGATGCAGCCTTGAACGAGCCATATGAAGACAGCGGCGACTACAAAGGTGTTCTTTATTACACTGATGAGCAGGTTACCGAATTCTGCAAAAAGGCCAACCGAGCAGGACTTCAGATTGAAATGCACGCAATCGGTGACAGGGCATTTGACCAGGCTGCAAAAGCAATAAAAGCCGCTCTCGACGACTTCCCTCGAGAAGATCA
This sequence comes from Treponemataceae bacterium, assembly GCA_024697985.1. Lineage (GTDB taxonomy): Bacteria > Spirochaetota > Spirochaetia > Treponematales > Treponemataceae > RGIG9060. The sequence goes on from JAILRX010000119.1 coordinate 4,991, forward strand.
TCGACACGGAATTATTCATGACTGTTTCCCGACCAAAGAAGGAATTGAAATCTGCAAAAAATACAACATCCAGATGCCAGTTCAAACTTCTTTTATCAACTGGCCGCAGGAACCGGACGAATATCTTGAAAAGATTCTCGGCAAGAAAAGAACCAAGGAACTCAACCCGATCGGAACTTTCGTAAAGGGCGGAATATCAGTTTCTGCAGGCAGCGACGCGCCTTGTACGGATCCAAATCCAATTCTCTGGATTTACAATGCCGTAAATCATCCGATTCCGGAACAGAGACTTTCAGTTTATGAAGCTTTGAGGATGTGTACATACAACGGCTATTACGCAACCTTTGATGAAAAAGAAAGGGGAAGCCTTGAAAAGGGAAAAATCGCCGACATGGTTATTCTTTCTGAAAATCCATACGAAATTCCAAAAGAAAAACTGATGGAAATCAAACCGGAAACTCTTTACCTTGGTGGTAAAATTTACCAAAAACAAAAGAAATCAGTCCTTTCACTGATCCTTTCAGGGATGTGTTCAAAACGTAAAATTTAAGACATCAACTGGAATTTGATAAAATTAAGAGGTCGACATCATGAGAAGAACATCATTGAATCAAAAGTTCCATCCGTCAGCTGAAAAAATGAAGAATTTTTCCATTCGTGAACAGGAACAGCTTTCGATAGTAATTGGAGCAAACATGATTTTTATCTGTCTGTTTGCTGTATTTGGAATAGTTCTGTTTATATTCAAATACCCTGTAATCGGAGCCGGAAGTCTTTTTCTTCTTGCTGTATTCATAACTTCACTTGTGTTCATAAAAAAGGGAAAAATCAACCTTGGCACCTGGATAACGTCCTGTGCCATAGCCCTTTTGACGGTCATAGTCTGTTTTGGATCAAAATTTGAAGTAACAAATTTTTTGCCTTATCGTGATGCCTGCTTTATAGCGGTCATGACTTTCTGTAATTACATCATTGCTATCAAACGAAAACAGCTTTATGCATTTTTCATCTTTGTGATGGCTTTCTGGGTTGTCCTGAATATTGTCATGTACCGTCCGATTTATCAGGCAGGTTTTGCAGAAGCATTGATGAACATCGTAATCTGTACGCTCGGCGTAATTACGGCAAATACCTGTGCAGTTCTTTTTGACAACTTTACCCGACGTGTTGTAGACCGTGCAAGCGAAAACGAGAAGAAAACGACAAAGGCCTTTGAAAAGATCACCTCTGTAATTCAGGAGACTAAAGAAGGACTCAATATCGGAAAGGAACTTTCAAGTTCGACGAACAAGGCTACTAAAAACGTTGAGGAGATCAGCAACCTCTACCAGTTCATCAACCAGGAGACTACTTCCCTTAGAAATGATGCTACTGAAATCAAGGGTTCAAGTGTTGAGATAAACAATAAGGCTGATAAGATGAAATCGAGCATTAGCGACCAGAACATGTCGATTTCTCAGACATCGGCCTCGCTCAATCAGATGTCGACCAGCATAACAAACATCAACAAAATTGCAACTCAGCAGCATCAGGAAATGAATGAAATAATCCAGAATCTTGATTCACAGATGCAGCTCTTGCAGAAACTTGCAGAAAATGTCGGAAGCGTAAAAGAATCTTCTAAAAAAGTTTCAAACTTCGTAGAAGCCGTAAACACAATTGCAGCACAGACTGGACTTCTTGCGATGAATGCCTCAATTGAAGCCGCTCACGCAGGAACCTTGGGAAAGGGCTTTTCTGTAATCGCACAGGAAATCAGAAAACTTTCTGTAGAGACGACTAAAAATGCGGAAAACATCACGGAAACCCTTAAGGAAAATGAAAATATCGTAAACACGACCTCAGAATCGATGATTTCTTTTTCTGAGTACACAAAAACGACTACGGAAAAACTTCGAGACACAATCAGCGTAATTGAAGAAATTCTGTCCGGAATTTCTGAAATTGATGTCGGTACAAACGACGTAATGCAGTCCTTGAATCAGATTGTAGACACATCGAATACAAACACACAGCTTGCAGAAGGTGTGGCCGGAGACATCATCAAGCAGAATGAGGCAATCGAAAGCATTTCAACAGGTACTCAAACTCTTCAAAGCAAGGTTTCAAACCTTGAACAGATGCTTGAAAACATCCGAATTGCAATCGATGAAATCAACGCAAATGCATCCGCTAACGAAGTTGTGGCAGAAAAAATTTCAGGAGTTTTGGGCTAAAAAGTGTTTTCTTGACTTGTGAAAACATATTTTGTAGAATAAATTTATGAGAACAACGATTTATAATTTAAATTATTCAGCACGACGCTCCTTGCATCGACGAATAAGGATAGTAATTTTTTCAATTTTGATTTTGCTCCTTCTTTGTTCTCTTGTTACCAGTTTTCTGATTTTTTCCGTAAGAATTTCATCTTCGGCAATGGAACCTACAATCGGAAAAAATGACTGGGTTTTTGTTTCGCCGCTCGTTCAGCCTCGAAATCCAATTTATTCGCAAAAAGAAGCCATAAAAAGGGGAGACCTGATTTTCATGAAACCCCTTCAAGAAACAAATCAGAATTTTTTCTTCAGGGGAATCGACAAGTTCGTCGGATTTTTCACCTTGCAGCAGTATTATCCAATCTCAAATTCTAAATACATGACTGAAAACAAGATTATCCGTAGGGTCGTCGCTCTTCCAGGGGATGAAGTTTACATTAAAGATTATGTCGCTCACATAAAGACTCAGGGGGCAGAACATTTTTTGACTGAATTTGAGCTAACTTCAAAAGAGTACGACATTCTTACTGACAAGGAAATCATCGAAAAAGAAAGCAAGCTTGCCTTCTTCAAAAACTGCGATACGATCACGCTTGGACCTGACGAATACTTCGTTCTCTGTGACAACAGAACCAGCACCTTTGATTCAAGGGCCTGGGGCACTGTAAATGCAAGAAAAATCAGCGGAAAAGTTCTTTTGAAACATTTTCCACCGATGGACGCAAAAGTTTTCTAAATGTATTGTAAAACGCCATCCCTTTATATTCACATTCCGTTTTGCTTTTCCAAGTGCACTTACTGTGATTTTTTCTCCATCCCAACCGGAAAAAAAGAAATTCCCGATGTTTACGTTGATAAACTTCTCGAAGAAATTGATTACGTCATAAAAAGATACGGCATTTCAAAATTTGATACAGTTTATTTTGGAGGCGGCACTCCAAGTCTTCTGCAAAAAACTCAAATTGAAAAGCTTATGTCAAAAATCAATTCATTCAGGGATGAAAATTCTGAAGACACTTTTGAACTAAACTGCGATGATGTGAGCAATGAATATCTTGAAATGCTTCGGGAAAACGGAATTAACCGCTTTTCCGTCGGAGTTCAGTCATTGGACGACAAAATCCTAAAGACAATTAATCGACGCGCAAGCAAAAAAGATACAGAAAACGCAATCAAAACACTTTCTAAATTCACGATTTGCCACCCAGAAACCAGATCCTCAGTCGATTTTATTTCAGGATTGCCATATTCTTCAAAAAAGCAGCTGTTGGATGATGTTCAAAAAGCCATTGGGCTAGGAATCAATCATATTTCACTTTATTCCCTTACGCTTGAAGAAAATACTCCGCTTTACAGGCAGGTTGAAAACGACGATGTTTCATACTCGGACGAGAAAAACGAAAACGAATGGATTGCTGCAAGAAATCTTTTAATGGATAACGGATATCAGCAATATGAAATTTCAAATTTCTGCATTCCAGGCTTTGAAAGTGCCCACAACAGCAGATACTGGCAAAGTCTTGATTATGTCGGTTGTGGAAGTGGGGCAGTGACAACAATTTTTTCGGATGACGGAAAATCTGCCTTAAGATACGCAAACGAAAAGAATATCGAAAAATATGTCAAATGTACGAATTTTGAAGAAGTAAAAACTGATATTGAAAATCTTGATGAAAAGACTGTCCTTTTCGAGCGGCTTATGACAGGATTCCGCACGGCAAAAGGCATTGATGAACTCGAATTTTTTAAGAGGTTTGGCCGCAAAATCGAAGAATTTTTCCCTGAAAGTTTTTTTGACCTGATGAAAGAGGGCAAACTCATAAAAAAAGAGCATTCTTACAAGTTTTCACCTGAAGGAATGCTCTTTCTCAATAAAAGCCTTATTGAGCTTTTAGATAAAATCGATTAAACGATTGTAAACCGATAACCAACACCATGAATTGTTTTGATAATTCCATGTCGCTTTCCGGCATTCAATTTTTTTCGAAGATGCGAAACATGGATATCAACAGTTCTTGTGTCAACTGAAGCGTCATAGCCCCAAACATCTGTAAGCAAATCGCTTCTAGGAACGATTCGATTAGCATGATCCAAGAAGTATTCCAGCAACTTTACTTCTTTTGCCTGCAATCGACGAACTTCTCCATCAACAAGAAGTTCTTCGCTTTCTAAATCAAAACTAACACCATTTGCTGATGTTACTGAAACATTAGAATTAGTCATAATCTCCCCCTATGACGGTTTCTAGAAACCTTTTTTAACTTAATTTCCCTAATATTAATTATACGACCTAGGGAGAAATTTGCAAGGAAAAAATTAATTTTTTTTATAAATTTTTGTAAAATTTACAATTTTTTACGATAGCATCGTTTTAAGCTTGGAATATGTATCACCAAGCATTTCTGAACTCTTGTCATTCTGAGAACAAAGGTCCATTAGGTAATCAAGGCTTTTCATGCTTTCGAATACTGCTGTCGTAAGCCCCCTGGAAACCTTGAACCAGAAAGTTCCGTTACCATCATTAAAAAGACAGATGAAACCGAGTTCTTTTTTCTTTTCTTTGGCAACTACAATACGGTTTAGGTTTTTAAGGGAAGCCATCAATTCATCAAAGTTTTCGTAAAAATAATAATTCTTTTTTCTGTCCCATTCGTTTTCTTTAAGAATCTTAAAATCCAAAAAGCAGCACGCGTCAAAAATCGATGAAAGCTTTTCCCCGGAGAAAATTTCGTAACCAGCAAGTTTCATCGTAGCCGTCATCTTGGAAACCTGAAGCAAAAGTGAATCCTCGTTCCATTTTTCAATATTGATGTTTTCAAGTGCTTC
>JAILRX010000121.1 GCA_024697985.1 Treponemataceae bacterium
GCATCAAACGTAAGCTCTGCTTTCTGATAAAGTCCGATTCTGCTGATGAATCGTTCTGCAACATTTGTCTTGATTTCAAGTTTTCCAGTACTGCTGATTTTTCCGATTGCCATAGAGGCAGCCACAGTCGAACCGACATTAATCGGAAGGCTCGTAACTGTTCCGCTTACAGGAGCCTTTATCGGGCTTACCTTGTAGTCCATTCCGGGACGGCTTGAATCGACTTCGGCCAAAACCTGATTTTTCTGAACGACTTCGCCCACCTTCACGAGGATTCGCGTAATTTTTCCGCTCTGAACATCAGGATAGATATCAACGCTTGAAGCGGCCTGAACGTTTCCACCAAAGGCAAGATAATCGTCCAAGTTGCTGTTGTTTACCTTAAGTGCGTAGACTGCGAAAACAGTTTCTACTTCTTCAGCTCCCCGTGCTTCCTTCTTTTTCGAGCAGCCTGTAAGCATAAAAGAGCACATCAAAACGCAAAGCATCATGGCCAGCGTCATTTTAGAAATATTTCGTTTATTCATTTTCAGTTTCTCCTGATTTATTATCAAGTTTTGCATTTATTTTCTGTTCGAGATCCAGCACTGCTGAAATATAATTATATTTTTCATTCATAAGACCAAGTTTTGCCTGACTCATGGAATTTTCTGCATCCTTTACATCCAAAAGTTCCTGAGTACCGTTGTTGTAGGCTTTGAGGGTTGAATTGTAGGCCTTTGTAGCAAGCTCAACGTTTCTTTCCATCGCCTTGATGTTCGACTGAGATTTTTCAAGATTATCAACGAGAGAATGGACTTCAATTTCCATATTCTGAATCATCGTATCAAGTCCAATCTGAGCCTGTTCGAGCTGTTTTTTTGCCTCGATGATTTTCTGACCGTTCGTTCCGAAAGGAAGTGCGTTCAAAAGGTTCGAAAAAACCAGCGTGAAAGAAAGGCTTCCGTTGTCAAAATAGTTTTCTTCATCAAACCAGTTTTCCTGATAGTCGATGATGACCGGCTGCCAACCGTAGCTTACCGAAATGCTCGGAGTGTAGGCTGAAAGTCGCTGTGCATTCAATGAAATTTTGAGAAGTTTGATGTTGTTCCTCATCGAAATGATTTCAGGGTTTGAATTGCAGTACTTTCTGAAAAGCTCATCAGCATTTACACTGATGTACTCAGGCGAAAGTTCTCCCTTGAGTTCAAATTCCGTTCCGTAAGGAAGCCCGATCAAAAAGGCAAACATATTTTTCTGCTGTCGAAGCTGCTGTTCTGCTGACATTACGGCAGGTTTTTGGTTTTCGTATGAAACCTGACTGTTCAAAACCGAAAGTTCAGGTACGTATCCGTTTGCGTAGTTTGCAGAAGCCTGTTCATAGCGGGCTTTTGCATTTTCAAGATTTTCTTTCTGGATGTTCAGGCTTTCCTGCATGATCAAAAGTCCGTAAAAAAGTTTCTTTACGTTCACCTTTGTTTCGTCCACAGTTTTTTCCCATGTGATCTTTCCGTTTTCGTAGCTGACGTGTGCGGCCCTGATCGAATCAATCATGGCGATGTTGAAGTTCCACTGAAGGCTCACGTTTCCAACGGCACTCCATCGGTCTGCTTCTGTGTAGTCAGTTGATGAAAGGGCGTCGAGCGCGCTTCTGTATCCTTCGGCAGCGGAAGTAAAACCGGCAGCAGCTGCGGCCATAGTTGTAGCCATGGCTGGGTTAGAAACACCGAGCGCAGTGTAAGCGCCAGCCAAACCGTCGTAGGCACCGGCAAGTCCTGAATAGATTCCTTCGTAAAGCGAAGAAGACGCTGTAGAAGAATAAGACGGATATTCTGTCGCTCGGCTCATCGTGAGGCTGGCGTTAGCAGTAGGCAAAAGCACGTTCCAACTGAACGCATTTGCCTTTTTCTTTATTTCAAGATCGATTGCGGCGGACTTGAGCGACTTGCTGTTTTTAACGGCATAATCAACAGCCGAATCCACCGTAAGCACGATTTTTTCAGTTTTCGAAGCTGTTCCCTGAGCAAAAAGGCCCGGCTGAAAAACAAAAAGCAAACTGAATACACAGGCAAACCGTGTCAATTTTGCTTTCATCAATTCATTAATCTTATTTGTTCTAGGCATTCTGTTTTTCCTTTTCGATTTCTTCCTGAAAAAATTCAACCATCTTTTCTATGCAGATGTCCGCAACCTGCTTTTCATTATCAGTAAGTCTAGCAGAAGCTTTTACGGCAATATCATCAAGAACAGTTTTTATATCTTTGATAATAATCTTTGAATCTTCATTCAGGTAAAGACGCTGAATTCGTCTGTCATTCTCATCCCGTTCCTGTCTCAAAAGACCGCGCTTGCAAAGAGAATCGATTACGGTTGAAACGATTCCCCGCTTAACAGGCGATGAGGCACAGATTTCACTGGCAGTATTCTTGTCAGGATTACGATATAGAAAAAGCAAGATTGGCAAAGCTGAAGGTGTAAGATTATGTTTTTTCAAAACCGGCCCGGTTTTAATCTTGAAGAGGATGTTTGACAAATCCATCATCATGGAGAGGGCACAATTACTTTCTGTAAAAGAATCTGAATTCATTAATTACTCCATTTAACGAACATTCCAATTTTGAAATATCCAAAATATGGCACAATTATATGAATCTTATCAAAATTAATCTACCCCAAATTGTAAAAATCAGTCGCTGATATCAGTATCCATCTGGATGAAAACAGAATAATCCGGACACATTTCCTTAACTTCAGACTGGAAAGTCTTGAAAACCTTTCGCATGTCAGGATAATCGAACGACATTACGGCATCGAAACTCATCATCTTGTTTTTGACATCAACAAAAAAACCATGAAGCTGCATGATTTCAGGATGTGTTTTTGCAAGTTCCTCCACCTTCGTTCGGATTTCAGAAATCTGATCGCAGGTTTTATTGACAGAATAGATTCCGACAGCCGCAAGGATTACGCCACATTCTTCCTGAACCTTAATCTGGATTTTTCTAGTAATCGTATCGATTTTATCAGAATTCCAGGTTTCAGGAACTTCGATGTGAACAGAACCCATCAAGCGCTCCGGACCGTAGTTGTTCAAAGTAAGGTCGTAAGCACCGCCGATTTCATCATCAACTGAAACAACAGTGCTTTTGATTTTTTTAGCCAGATCCGAATCAATTCGTTCGCCCAAAATCTGACTGATTGTGTCGCGGATCATTTCGATACCGCTTTTTATGATTATGGCTGAAATTATAACGCCAAGATAAGATTCAAGAGAAAGCCCCGTAAATTTGAAGACAAGGGCAGCAACCAAAGTTGAAAAAGAAATTATCGAATCGAAAAGCGCATCTTTTCCAGAAGCAACCAACGAATCCGAGTTTGTTTTCTTTCCGACTTTCTGGACGTAAAGTCCCAGAACGATTTTTGCGACAACGGCAACCGCAACAAGGACAATTGCCAGAGTCGAATAATCTGGAGTTTCCGGTTTGAAGATCTTTTTGACAGATTCAATCAAAGACGTGATACCGGCATACAAAACGATTGCAGAAATAATCATTGCTGAAATATACTCTGCCCTTCCATGCCCATAAGGATGCTTTTTATCAGCAGGCTTTTGAGCAAGTTTTGTACCGATAATCGCAATGACAGACGAAAGAGCATCGCTCAAGTTGTTCAACGCATCGAGAACAATCGCAATCGAGTTCGACAAAAGACCGATAACAGCTTTTCCTGAAGAAAGCAGCACATTTACGATGATTCCAATTACACTTGTCTTTACTATCTGTTTTTCGCGAGTTATAAGACGATTTCCACCCTCACGCTTTTTTTGCTTGTCTGACATAATCTACTGCTGTAAGTCCAGCAACTCCTCCTTCGTATACAGCCTTGCAGACCTGGAGCAAACCGCCGGTTACGTTTCCACAACTGAAAATTCCCGGAGCGTTCGTCTGCATCTTTTCGTCAACCTTGATGCTGTCACCTGAAAGTTCAAGACCAAGTTTTTTGGCGAAATCTGCACCGCCTGCACTGCCTAAAGCTACGAAAAAACCGTCGGCATCAATTGATGAGCCGTCCTCAAAAACGACTTTCTGAACGTGAGCGTCGCCCTGAATTGAAGCAACCTTTCGTTCGTCTATCGTCATCTTGGAATCTGGAGTTACAAGATCCTTTAGTTCCGAACAGTCTTTTCCATCAGTAAGTATTGTAACACTTGAAGCCATGTTTGCCAAATGCGAAGCTTCTTCAAATGCGTAAAGTTTATTTCCTAAAACACAAACCGATTTTTTTCGGTAGAAAAATCCGTCGCAAACCGCACAGTAAGAAACTCCCTTTCCTTCAAATTCCTGAATTCCAGAAATTGCCGGCCGAAGTTTTTTGTTGCCTGTCGCAATTATAAGCGCCGTAGCTTGAAATTCCGAGGTTGATGTAGATATTCCGTACATGCTTTTTGGAGGCGGAGCAAGCATCTCGATGTGAGTTACTTCAGTTTCGAAAACATCAACTCCAAGATTTTTTGCCTGTTCAATTCCAGCCTGATACAGATCCGGTCCTGTTATTCCGTTCGGGAAACCATAGTAATTATCAATTTTATGAGCCTTATCCAGCTGGCTTTCGCCCTTATAAACGACAGCTACGTTCAGGTTTGCCCTTTTTGCGTAAAGCGCTGCCGAAATACCTGCCGGTCCTGCTCCAATTATAAGAATATCGTACATATCAACCTCCGTTAGATGTGCTTTTGATTTTACAGCAAAGATTCAATCTTCTTTGCAATTTTTTCAGGTTCAACTGTTGATTCAAATCTTTCAACAACATTTCCATCCCTGTCTACGAGGAACTTGGTAAAATTCCATTTGATTTCAGAATTGTTCTTGAAATCCGGGTCGATTTTAGCAAGCATCGCATTCATGATTGGAGCCTTCATTCCGGTAAATCCCTGGAAATTCTTTTCAGATTTGAGGAACTTGAAAAGATCAATTGCATTTTCGCCGTTAACTTCGATCTTCTTGAAGTTGTCGAAGCTTGTCTTGTATTTCATCTGGCAAAATTCATGGATTTCATCATCATCACCTGGTGCCTGATGACCAAACTGATCACAAGGGAAATCCAGAACTTCAAGACCTTTATCGTGATATTTCTGATAAAGTTCTTCCAGACCCTTATACTGAGGAGTAAATCCGCAGCCTGTAGCTGTATTAACGACAAGTAAAACCTTGCCCTTAAAATCTGCCATTGAAACTTCGTTTCCCTTTCTGTCTAAAACTTTGTAATCGTAAATTGCCATATGCATCTCCTTAATTTAATCAAATTATATTGTATACAATTTAATTTTGTCAAGTGTTTTTTTTTCTTTTTTTCTTAGAAAATTTTAATGTGAAAACTCAGATAACGCAAATAAAAAAAAGCCCGTCGAATGCTTCCGACGGGCTCATGAATAATAAAATTTACATTAGATATTCAAAATTATTTTGTCCTAAATTCAGAAAGACCTGTTTTCAACGCCGTGATATTTTCGTGGTTTTCCGTACTTGAACTCTGACAAGCAAGAACTGCACGAGTAATCTGAGTTGAACCGGCGGCCATTTCGTTCATAGAATCGTTGATTTCGGCTGTAACATTTCCCAAAACCTTCATTTCCTGACCAATCTGATTTCCACCATCCTGCAAGATTTCAACATTTGATTTAACAACATCGGAAGAAGTCTTGATTTCGCTGATGGAAGAAAGAACCTGAGAACTTCCGGCATTCTGTTCATCCATTGCGTTTTTGATTACAGCTTCCTGCTGCTTAACAGTATTTGTCAAATTAAAGATAACTTCAAACTGATTCTGAACGGCCTTTGTATTCTGTGCAACATTATCAATTACCTGCTGAAGTTCACCAAGCTGAGAAGCGATAACCTTACCCTGTGTGTTTGACTGTTCGGCAAGTTTTCGAATTTCATCAGCAACAACTGCAAAACCTTTTCCTGCTTCTCCTGCATGAGCAGCTTCGATTGCAGCATTCATAGCCAAAAGGTTTGTCTGACTAGCAATACTCTGAATGATTGTAGAAGCTTCCATCAAACCAACTGATTTTTCCAAAACATTTGATGAAAGATTAACGGCCTGATTGATCTGTTCCCTACCGGTTTCTGATTCCTTTCCAAGTTCTTCAACCGTATGGCTGTTATTTTCAAGGATCTGTGTTACAGAACGGATATTTGCAACCATTTCTTCAACTGCAGCAGAAGAAGAAGCAACACCTTTTGCCTGAACATCCATACTGTCATTCAATTCTGATATTCGTGAAATCATGTTCTGAATTGTCTTGCTGGTTTCTTCAACACCTGCAGACTGATTCATTACACGATCTTTTACGCTTTTGATGTTTGCCATAATCTCTTCGATTGCAGCGGAAGTTTCTGTCATGTTCGTAGAAAAGTTGTTAGCCGTCAACATTGAAACTTCTACAGATTTTTCGATTTCATCAAGCAATTCTTTAGTTCCATCATGGAAATCATTCAAGTCGTTAATCAAAAGACCAAATTCATCACGGCTTTCTACTTCAAGTCTTTGTCCAGAATAATTCTTTGCCGCAACAAGCTCTGTAAAAGCGGTAATATCCTTGAGTCGTGATGCAGTTCCCCTCATCTGAAGGAAACTGTCAAATACAACGATAATTACACCAATAACTGCACTTGGGAAAATATACTGCCAGAAAAGCTGCTGCAAAGGAAGAACCTTAGTAGCGGCATTTACGACAGGAGTGATGGTTACGAGCATTGATCCGATTGCACCGAATCCACTTACCAAAACACTTCGTTTTACAAGCGGCATTGATTTGTATTTTGCACTGAAAGGAACAATCCAGAGCGTTCTTTCAAAGGACTGCATGAAAAGAATGTAGAACATCAACGAGAAAAGACACATATAACCGGCGCATCCTACAAAAAGAGGCTTGATATCAATTGGCAATCCCTTAATACGATAAGAAACCATTACGATTAATGGAGCAATAACACCATTTGAAACTGCCGTATACATCGTTATCGATTCAAAGCGTTTTGCAAGTTTATTTGTTTTTGCAACACTTTCTGGATCAGAACCATCATATTTCAGTATTTTTTTTGTCTGTGTAAAGTACCATGAAAAAACAAAGGCAATTACACCCGACATGCTGATGATGAAAGTTGGAGTTCCACAAGCAATGAAAGAATTTCTCATATTCATCGCTCCCATGTAAGGAAGAACAATCCAGTCAACTAAAATTGGAGTAAAATAGATGCACAGATAAAAAATAAATATCTTTGGTGAGAATTTCGTCAACTTCATCTGAGCTCGAAGCTGAGCAAATTCTTCAGCTTTTTTTTCTAAACCTTCAGCAAGTGCCTCACTTACTTCGCCATTTAAAATTTTTCCTTTCATTTAGCTTCCTTTTCGCTTTGCAGAGTATATTTTGTAAATTCTAGCACAATAATTTAAGAGTATCAATTAATTCTTTTTTTTATCCCCCCAGGGATTGAAGACCACTCGATTATAAATTAAACTGTTAAAAAAGAAAAGGGTTCAAACGATGCCAAAAAACTGCATTATCATACAATCACCTCTGGTTCAACTAAATACACCCTATCCAAGCGGTGCCTACCTGAAAAGTTTTTTCTTACAGCAGGAATTGATGAAATTTTCGAGCGTTCAATGGACAGATTTTTCAAATCGACTTTTTCATCGCATTTTCAGTCTAGAAGGATTACAGCACATTTTTGACTCAACCGAAAAACTCGCCCTTAATATGGCAGAAAAGGCCGAACAAAATGGAGATGAAAACACTGCCTTTAATTTACGACGTTATATAATTACAAAAGAAAACTGGTGTAATTGGATAAATCCAATAAAATCAATTTTGTGCGATTCAGGGCGCGAATTGTGCCACGAATTTATCTATTCGCCTTTTGCACCGCGCGGCTTACGAATGGAAAATTATCTTGCCGATCTGGAACAGGAATTTGGCAGGCAGCCTACAATCGACGACGCGCGCTTTTTAGCAAGTTTCGCACTTGCAGACCTTGCAGATTACATAACCGCAGTATACGATAAAAACTTCAGTTTGATTCGTTACGCAGAACATCTTGCAACGAGCGAGCGCAATTTTAAGAACTTTGAGAACTCGCTGAATTCTCCTGTGCTAAAAGATTTTCTTGAACCGCTTGTATCGGATTTTATCGCTGAAATTGATAAGAATACGCAAGATGAACGAATAGTTTTCTGCATTTCCGTTCCTTTTGCTGGCTGTTTTGCCCCGGCCCTTTCAATATGCCGCAATCTACGGGAACACTATGGAGACACAGCCATCATCTGTTTAGGTGGTGGCTACATCAACACAGAACTTCGTGGTATAACTGAAAAAAAAGTTTTTGAATACGCGGATTTCATCAGCTACGACCGTGGCTACGGCTCATACCTTGATTTGATGAAATCAGATTTTGCATGCAACGGAAGTAAATATTACAAAACCGCCTATCTATATGAAGGAAAAATCATCAACACCGCAGATGAGACTGACAGTGACTCCTATAAAGCCGCCTTCGAAAAAATTTCACAAATCGAAAACGAACTGACATTAACGACTTTTCCAGACTATAGCGACATCGACTTTTCTCTCTATCCGCGGCTTGCCGATGATACAAACCCGATGCACAGAATCTGGAGCGACGGCAGCTGGTTAAAGTCGTATATGGCTCATGGCTGTTATTGGCATAAATGTGCTTTTTGCGATACCACATTAGACTACGTTTGCAGTTATATGAAAATTGACTGTAAAAAACTTCACTCACATCTATTAAAACAGGCTCAGCTTACAGGTATTTATGGCATCCACTTTGTTGATGAAGCATGTCCTCCCCGCTCTCTTGTTGAATTTGCCTTAGAAAACTGCAAGGCCGCAGGCTTAATTGGCGAGCGCACAAGTGATGCAAGCACAACTGACGTCCGAAAAGGCGATAAATCGCATCCGCACCTTTCCTTTTGGGGCAACATCAGATTCGAAAAATCTTTCACGCGCGACATCGCAGATTTTCTTAGCTATGGCGGCCTAATCGGCGTTTCAGGAGGAATCGAAATTGCAACAGGAAGTGGACTTGAAAAAGTGAACAAGGGCACCGACCTTGAAAGCCTGATCGGTGCGTGCTGTGCATTCAAGGAAGCCGGCATTTTGGTTCATGCGTACATGATTTACGGTTTTTATTCAGAAACCGCACAGGACACGATTAATTCGATGGAAATGCTTCGTCAAATGTTTGCCTCTGGCCTTTTGGACGGCTCTTTCTGGCACAAATTTGTTCTTACAAAACATTCCACTCTTTTTACTGAATGGAAAGCAGGAAAACATCCCGACCTAAAACCGATTTTAGACACCGACTCCAATGACAAACACGAGTCTTGGTTCGCACAAAACGACATTCACTTTGAAGGCGAAGAAAAATACGAAAAGTTCGATACCGGCTTAAACCTCGCATTAAATGACTGGATGCATGGCGAAAACCTAAACCGAAACGTACAGACCTACTTCAACTTCCAGGTGCCAAAGCCTTCAATTCCGCGCAATTATATAGAGCAATTCATCAATAAATATGAAGAAAAGAAAAATCAACAGCACGACGACTATGAGAACTTCACTCGTACTTCAGAAAGTGCAAAAAATTACCGTTGGATCGGTGGTCACATGATTTGCAACAAGCAAAAATTGATATGGCAATATTTCGGACAGATTATCGAATTCAATGCAAGCGACGAAAACCAGGCTCAGAAAATCGCTGAAATGTTGAACACAGGAAAACTCGAAAAACTTTCTGCGCTGGTATCAAAAAAACTCTACGCGAAACTCCGCGAGAACGGCCTTGTGAAAATCTGCTAGAAAACCTAACTCACTGTCCCATAAAATAAGCGTAAGTTGCAGAAGCAATTTTTTGCATCAAAAGAGAATCCGCTTCATCAGTCTCAAAAGAATCTTTTATGAAAATGCAGATTGCACATTCGCGACCATCCGGAAGATAA
>JAILRX010000153.1 GCA_024697985.1 Treponemataceae bacterium
ATACGATTTTTCGATTGAACTTTGCTCCAAACAAGATGACAATGCCGTCCTCGATAAAATTCAATCTTACTTTGCCCTCAGAACATTCAAGGCTGAAGTTTCAAAGGAAGGCTATCCGCAGCTTTTATTGAACGACAAACCAATTTTTTTGAACGCTGTCCTTGATCAGGGGTATTTCCCAGAAGGAATTTTTCTTCCAGAAAGTGAGGACAAATGGATTACCGACATCAAAAACCTGCAGAACTTGGGATTCAACACGCTAAGAAAACACATCAAAATTGAAAGCGAAGTTTTTTATTACTATTGCGATAAATACGGAATGCTTGTCATGCAGGACATGGTTCAAAACGGCAAATACAGCTTTTTGCACGACACGGCATTACCAACGATTCTTGGAAAATCGGGCAAATTCAAGTTTTTTTCCTCATCGAGAGAAAAATTTCAGCGTGAAATGAAGACACACAGATTTTTCATCGAGCATACAAAAAAGACCATCGCCCATCTATATAATCATCCGAGCATCGTTTACTGGACAATCTTCAACGAAGGCTGGGGTCAATTTTCGACAAACTCACTTTACGACCTTGTCAGCAGTCTTGATTCAAGCCGCGTCATTGATTCAGCCAGCGGATGGTTCAAAGGCACAAGCGGCATTCCTTTCAAATCCGATGTTGCCAGCGACCACATTTATTTTAAGACACCTGACCTTTCAAAACGGGTAAAAAAATTCGTTAAAAAACGAAAACCCCTTATAGTTTCAGAGTGCGGCGGATATACACTTGCCGTCCAGGATCACTGCTCACAGCAGAGCATACGCTACGGATACGGCAACTGCAAGTCCTCAGAAGAATTGACCGAAAAAATTCTGTTTCTCTATGAAAAGATGATTAAGCCGCACGTCAACAAAGGATTAAGCGGATGCGTCTACACACAGCTAAGCGATGTAGAAAATGAAATAAACGGCGTTTATACGTACGACAGAAAAATATGCAAACTAAATAAAAAGATTGAAATACTTTGAATATTTCGCAAACTTTGACATTTTTTGTCATAATTTGATATTTTAAGTTTTCTCTTACCAAGTATTGACATTTTATTTAATTTGTTGTTAATTATTACCGTAAGCAAAACAAATGAAAATTAGGAGGTTTTGTTATGGAAAAATTTTTAATCGCAGGTCTTTATGTACTTCAGACTTTGGTTTCTTGTGCATTAAAATGTGCAGGTTTTATTTCTTTGGATTGGACTGCCCTTCTCCTGATACCAGCCTTGTTTGCAATCGGATATGAATTGATCTTCCTTGTAACCAGCGGAGAATTAGTATTCTACTTTACAAAGCTCTACAACAAGTACATCAAAAACAGATTCGCACACAGAGCGTAAAACAAAAAAAAACAGTTAAAAAAAATACATTCATAATTTTATCAAAGAACGGAACAAAAAAAAGCATGAGGCTGGTCAGTTCCGTTCTTTTTTTATATCCTGCAAGGAAATACAGCGTTCACTTTATTTGCTGTCGCATTGACCAAAAAATCTATTTATGATATAAAATAAATTCACACTGTATGTATTTTTACGCATATAGTGCAGTTTAATACAATATTTTGGAGGACCCAAGTGGTTAAAATCAGACTCAAGAAGTTTGGAACAAAGAAACGACCTTTCTACAGAATCGTAGTACAGGATGTTCGCAAGCCACGTGATGGAACTGTTATCGAAGAAATCGGAACTTATCAGCCGATTGAAGCTGAAGATAATCAGATTGCATTCAACGAAGAGCGAGCTCGTTATTGGATTGGAGTTGGAGCACAGCCAACAGACACAGTTCGAAAGATTTTCAACAAGAAAAACTTTGCCGTTAAATAACCCGGAGCATACAGATGGAAAAAGACCTGATTGAATACATTGCAAAATCATTGGTCGCTGATCCAAGTAGCGTTTCAGTACAGGAAGTTGAAGGCGAAAAATCAACAGTAATCGAACTTCGTGTTGCACAGGGCGACATTGGTAAGGTTATCGGAAAGAACGGAAGAATTGCAAAAGCAATCCGAACAGTTCTGAGCGCATCTAGCTCAAAATCTGGTAAACGTTTTACTTTGGAAATTTTGGACTAATGGCGTCAAAGGCAAAGTTGGTAATTGGTATTATCCGAGGCTCGCATGGACTTACGGGTAAATTTAAAGTAGAAAGTACTTCCGGAGAGTGCGAACATTTTTTCAAGCTTGAAGAAGTTACTGTAAAGAATGATTCAATTGAAAAAGATTTCAAGGTTGAATCGGTTGAAGGCAATTCAAATTCTTTACTTATGAAGTTGGAAGGAATCAATTCACCTGAAGAAGCAAAAAAGTTTCAGGGGAGCGAAATTCTTGTTCCACGCGACAAAGCAAGTCCTTTGAAAAAAGGCGAGTTCTATGTCGAAGATCTAAAACAATGCAAATTAGTTTATTTTTCTGATGAAAATTCATCAAATGAAAAATCAGCTAAAAAGGGATTGGCAGCAAAGTCTGAAACTGCAATTGAAGCAGGAATCATCACAGACGTATTGGAAGGCGGATCAGGGAAACTTCTAGAAGTTGAACTATCCGAGAGAGTGAAGGCTATGTCGGACAGTGCGGATAAACGAGTTCTTGTACCATTCAACAATGAATTTATCGGTACGGTCGATTTAAATGACAAAGTTGTTCAACTGATGCACCTCTGGATTCTGGAGTAACAACCATGAAATTTACAGTGCTGACCTTATTTCCTGAAATTCCGCGGGCTTTTTTTGAAAACTCAATCATGGCAAAAGCGGTAGAAAAAGGAATTATTGCCTACGAATTGGTGAATATCAGGGATTTCGCCCTAGATAAACACAAAACATGTGATGACAATCCTTATGGTGGCGGGGCTGGAATGCTCATGAAAACAGAACCGCTATGCAGAGCACTCGAAAAAGTGAACGTCAAGCCTAAGACCGGCAAAAAAAACGGTAAGAAGCGAAATAAAACCAAGCGTGTAATTTATGTTACACCTTCTGGAAAACCGCTCACTCAAAAGATTGCCTACGAACTTAGTCGTGAAGAAGAACTGGTTTTTATTTGCGGCCGATACGAAGGTATCGATCAGCGTATAATTGACAGTTATATAGACGATGAAATATCTATCGGAGACTATGTTCTTTCATCCGGAGAGCTTGCAGCAACCGTAATCATCGATTCGGTTTACCGATTGGTGGACGGCGTTATTTCAAGCGAATCTCTTGAAGAAGAAAGTTTTACCGATGGCCTTTTGGAATATCCGCAGTATACGAGACCTGAGGTCTTTGCGGGAATGAAGGTACCTGAAATTTTGCTTTCAGGCCATCACGAAAATATCCGAAAGTGGCGGCTTAAAAAGAGGCTGGAAAAAACATTGCGATATCGTCCTGAATTGATAGCTCAGGCAAGAAACAATGGCAAACTGACCGAAGAAGCCGAAAAAATGATTGAGGAAATAACGAACCCATCTCCATTATCAGGAGAAACAGGAGACTAAAATGGATTTGATTAAGACTATTGAAGAACAGCAGAAACGAACTGATCTTGAATCATTTAAGGTTGGAGACACAGTTAAAGTTTTCTTCAAAATTATTGAAGGAAAAACAGAACGAATTCAGGTTTATGAAGGATTGGTTATCTGTTTCAAAAACTCAGGTGCCGGAAAAACTTTCACAGTTCGAAAGATTTCTTACGGCGTAGGTGTTGAACGAGTATTCCCAATCAACTCACCTCGAATTGCAAAAATCGAAGTTGTTCGACCTGGTAAAGTACGACGAAGCAAGATTTACTACATCCGAGACAAGGTTGGTAAAGACGCTAAAATCAAAGAACTTATTACAAAACGATCAGACAGAATCGAAAAATAAGTTCTGGAATAAAAGGCTGCTGGATGCTCCTAAAAAGCTTTCAGCAGTTTTTTTTTATATTTTAAGGTGATTAATGAACAGTCAGGCCATCAGTTCCATACCGCTAATTTCTCAAAATCAGAGTCTTGCACGAACGATAAAAGACGGATCAAAAGTATTTGTCAGGGTTCTCGAAAGAGGCGCAGAACAGGGAAAATATACGGTCAGTTTTGAAGGCTCGAAATTTGAAATCACATCAAAAGTACCGCTAGAAATTGGAAGCAGTTTTAAGGCTACAGCTCAAATTCAAAACGGCACGATAAAGCTAGTAAGAGAAGCTGGACAGACTGAACTTGCCGTCACTTTTCAAAAATTTTCTGAAAAAGACGTGGGCAAAAACGAGCAGCTTTCATCCTTCATGAATCAGATCGGACTTGAAAGTGATGAAGAATCGTTCAAACTTTTGCAGCTGATGTTTCAAAGCAAAATCAAGATAAATCCGCCCCTGATAAAAAAAGCCCTTGCGCAGGGAAAAAACATCAGCAAGAAAAACGGCAAAATCTCAAAGCTTGATTCATCAATAGCAAGCCTTGAGCTCAACCTCAAGGACATCAACGACACAGAAGAAGCAATTGAACAGATCGTTCCTTTTGACGGCAACGGAAATCAAGGAACACCTTTCAATCAGGCGGAAAGTCAGGATGAAAATCAAAATAATCAGAAGGAACAAAAAGTTCCAAAAATCCTGGAACTTTACGAGGACAATGAATTTTTAGGCAAAGAACCATCGTTTTTGACAGCCTACAATCACATCAAGCTTCCAAAAAGTGATCTGCACAATGTCATCCTGCCTTTTGAATATGAAGGGCATGAAGGAGCCATCCTGCTTTTTATCGATACTTTCAGGCAAAAAACTGTAAAAATCAATCTGTGCTACACATCAAATGAAAAAAAGTACTATTTTGTGGTATACTTAGATGGTAAAAATAAAATTGAATATTTTGAAGAATTTTTAGAAAAAAATGACGCAAAAATCAATTCTCAAACTATAATTAATATGTTGGAAGAACTTTTTCCTGGATTTTCTTTGAAATTCGATGAGGATGCAAAAAAGAGTTTTTTAATGCCAACGGATGAACAGATTTCAATTGCCACGGAGTTAATATGAAAGCAGCTGTCTTGAAATATCCGGAAAACTCCCCTGCTCCATTTCTTGTAGCAAAGGGCAAAAATGAAATGGCAAAAAGGCTCTGTGAAATTGCTGATAAAAACGGAGTGCCTGTCGTAAGAAACGTACAGGAAACCGAGATCATAAGTCTGATGGAAATCGGACAATGCATACCGGAAGAAACATACGAAGTGCTGGCAAAAATATTTGCCTTCATTCAAAAAGATATAAAATAGACGGGGGTTCAAGATGACCGAAATTGATTCATCATTAATTAAAGACGGCGTAAAATTTTCAGAGGACGTTTATTTTGACGACCAGAAAAGCCTGTTTCTTGCAAAAGAAAAACCGGCTGGAAAATTCCACCTCGATGCCATCCAGAAATGGGAAATTAAATCCTTGTACACGGACGGCAAGCAGCTCTAATTTGAATGAACACAAAGATTTGCGGAAATGCAGGTGAACAGAAGGCAGCCGACTATCTTAGCAAAAAAGGGTATGAGATTCTTCAGCGCAACTGGAGAACAAAACGTGGAGAAATTGATATAATAGCAAAAGAAGGTGACGAAGTTGTATTTGTTGAGGTAAAAACCCTTCCATCGGGCAACATAGATACGCTTTCGCACCTTTTAAATAAAAGAAAACAGAAAAGAATTGCAGAAACTGCTAAATGTTTCCTTGAAAGATTTCGAAAATATAATAGTAGTTATATTCGTTTTGATGTAATTATAATTGATATGCCGGAATTTAGAAGTACAGATGAATTTCCTGATGTATATCACATCAAAAGCGCCTTTTACGAATAGTAATTGGCCGAAACTAGCAGGAGACAAAATGAGTTCAGTTAGTTCTAAAAAATCACATGCTGATGAATCAGAACGCATTCTCGAAATCAAAAAGAAGATTCAGGATGAAAAATATCTTGACGGTGCAATTTATCGTATCGCAATGATTCTAAGCAGAAAACTGATGGAAGAAGACGAAGTTTTTGAAAGGAAATAGGAATGGAGAAACGTTACTCAAACGAAGGCGGAAAGAAACACTGGAAACACAACGGACATAACAAAAACAAGCATCAAAACCAGCAAAAAGAAGAAAAAAAGGTCGAAGAATATGACCTTCCAAAAATCGAATACAAAATTGCTAACTGTGCTTATTGCGGAAAACCCATCGAGGACATGTCATGCGCACTTGGAAGCAAGGAATCGGGAGAGCCGGTTCATTTTGACTGCGTAATAGAAAAAATTACCGAAACAGAAAAAATCCAGAACGATGAAAAAATCACCTATATCGGACAGGGACGATTCGGAGTCGTTCATTTTGATAATCCGCAGGATTTACGACATTTCCAGATCAGAAGAATAATCGAATGGGAAAGCCGTGAAGAAAAGAAGGAATGGAGACAGGAAATTGCAGATTCCTTCAGCTCGATAAAATAGCGGTGTCTTGACCTCAAGACCCGTTTATTATAAAATGATTTCAGTGTCGCCGGGATGGTGGAATAGGTAGACACAAGGGACTTAAAATCCCTCGGCATTTAAAACGCCGTGCCGGTTCGATTCCGGTTCCCGGCACTAAGCAGTTCTGTTGAACTGCTTTTTTTTTGTGCGCGGCGAATTGCCATGCAGCCGGCACTGTGTTCCCCGCAGTTTTTTTTTCGACGGGCAAAACTTACAAGGCCGGCATTGTGTCGCCCGCTGTGCTTAATTAAAGCGGCTTAGGAAGGCCTTTGTTCTTTCGTTCTGCGGATGATTGATCACCTGGTCAGGTGTACCCTCTTCAACGATATAGCCACCACTCATAAAAATAATTTTGTTTGAAACATCCCGAGCAAACGCCATTTCGTGAGTAACGACAACCATCGTCATGTGCTCATCAGCGAGTGAGCGGATTACCTTGAGGATTTCACCGGTAAGCTCAGGATCAAGAGCGGAAGTCGGTTCATCAAAAAACAAAACCTCAGGCTTCATTGCAAGAGCGCGGGCGATTGAAACACGCTGCTGCTGACCGCCGGAAAGCTCGCATGGATAGGACTTTGCTTTTTCAACAAGGTTCATCTTTTCAAGAAGCTCCATCGCGATTTTTTGTGCTTCGGCCTTATCACGTTTCAAAACGAGAATCTGCGGAAGCGTTATGTTTTCGATAACGTTTTTATGCGGGAAAAGATTGAAATTCTGGAAAACAAGTCCGATTTTAAGGCCAATCTGTCTGCAAACTTCCTTGGAGGCATACACGCCGCTTTCTACGAGGTTCTGACCGCAGATTGAAATGGAGCCGTCAGAGACAGTCTCAAGCTGATTTATACATCTTAAAAGAGTAGATTTTCCGCTACCAGAAGGACCAATGATTCCAAGAACTTCCCCTTTGTTAACGGAAAAGGAAATATCCTTTAAAACCTGAAAGTTGTCTTTAAAAGATTTTTTGACGTTTCTAACTGAAATAACTTCCATTTATAAATCCTAGTGATAG
>JAILRX010000204.1 GCA_024697985.1 Treponemataceae bacterium
ACAGAGTCAAAACTTTCTGGATAAGAGCCACTAAAACTTGAATTTCGATAGCAAACACCAGAACCGGATACTTTTAAAAGTCCACAACTCTGGCCAGAAGGTGTATCCAGCAGCGGTGCATAGTTTGTAAATGTATAATCGTATTCTTTTCCAACCTGAAATGATGCATTATGTGTAAACTGAACAGTTCCGCCTGAGTTATCGTCTGAATGGCTTTCAGTTTCAAAATCCAGTTTACCAATTTTATACATACCATCGTTTATAACGGCCATAACCATCTTGGCAAACTCATAATCATTTATCATACGCCAGGCGCTTACACTATCATCGTTTCCGACTGTGGCAGAAATATCTCCCCTGACAAGTGTAAGCTGATAATAATGTGTAGCATCGCGAAGAACCTGCATCGGTCCAGATGTAATCGGCATCGACGTTGTACCATCTGCCAAAGAAGTCGGCTTGACATACATGCTTACATCCCCGGTGTCCGCTTCAATCGTTGTGTTGGTTACGGTTTCGGCGCTTGCGTATTTCAAGTCAGAGTCGAGGTTTGCAAGGCTGGTCCAGTCGCTGCTCAAGTTGTAGTTTTTGATTGAAATATAGGCACTGTCAGGACCGATAGAACGCTTGGTATAATCCCATGCATTCCAGCTGATCATTTCTGAATAGTAATAGTCGTCATCTTCATAATTACCATCAGAATCCATGGTACCACCATATTTAGCAGAAAAATCTACGGCCAAAAGGTAACCCTTATTCAGTTTTTCAAGCGTTACGTCCGTGTAATCGTAATTTTCGCCATCAGTTTCCATTGTTGCAAGACCAACACCTGTATTCGAGTCATCAACAAAAGAATCAGAAATCTCAATTGTAGCTTCTGAATTGCCATAAACGATTGCATATTCGTATGCTGATGTTGCGCTGGCCGGCGTAAAGCTTACACTTGTTGCCCCCCTAGAAAGGCTCTCGCTGAGTTTTGTCCATGAGTTTGTCGTACTGCCCGCAGTCCTGTAATAAAGATACGGCGTATTTGTCGTGTAGTACGGAAGATTCCAGGTAACGGTTTGTACGGAAGAACTTTCCGACTTGTAGGCTCGGGTTGCAAGTCCATATCCATAGGTTGCAGTTTTTGTAACTCCAAGATTCGTATAGGTAACGACTGATGTCGTCTGTGTCAGAGTTCCCTGCTCAAAACTAAAGTCATCCGAATCTCCGTCAGCCTTTACAGGAATTACGATGTAGCCGAATGGAAGCCCCCAGCTGATCATGCTCTGATTCAACTGATATGAAGAAGTTTCGTCTTCCTGGTCGCAGTCGTATTCAGTAAGGGTATAGACGCCAGAGTTAACGGTCAAGGTAGCTCTTTCTTCATCAACTGATGAACCGCCGACTGTAAGGGATGAACCGTCATAATAATACATGTCGCTCTGTCCAGCTATTTCAGAACATTCACCATCAGTGTATCGGACTCGATAGATCAGATAGCCTGAAGCACCGTCAACGGCATCCCATTTGATTACCATTGAGCTTGAGCCGTATGTACCTACTGTCGTATCAACAAGGGCAGGTCCCATCGTGCAGACAGAACTGTCCTTCTGGGTTGTTTCACCGTCCTGAGAAGAAGAAGTTGCAGTTACAGAAAGCGTGATTGGTTTTCCACTAATCGTCGCATCATTATATCCTGAAGGGCAAGAAATCGTGCAGCTGTATTTTTCTACCGTAGTTCCGTCTGAACCGTAAACTGGCTCGATTGAAGTGTAACCCACAGCGCTTTCATCAGAAGTCTGACAAAGTTCAGTTTCACTTTCATCATCAGTATAGAAGGCACTTACGACATAATCCGTTGTTGCCATCTGAACGACAGGCCAGGTTACAGTAATCGAATCGTAATCCCAGGATGAAGCTGTTATTACCGGAGTTCCCAGCGTCTTTGAAACGATCTTTACATCAGATTCATCGCAGTAATATTTTACGACCTTGATTCCGTTGTCAGCCTGAAGGGCATATTTTCGGCATGTACCAGAAGTTGCCGCATGATTGTAGGTGGCAGTGTCGCCATCAGATGGAGAACCGAAGTCTGAGGCAGAAAGCTCGAGGCTCTGCTCTGAACCTGAAACGTTTCCGTCCTCATCGCAAACCTGCCAGATCAAGGTATAAGTACAGTCTGAATCGTAAGTCCAGGCCAATACGAATTTATTCGAATATCCGTCCGTTACGCTAAAGTTTTCGATAACCGGCATTGCGTTTACGTCTTTAAGGACAGTAACTTTTCCCGACATTGATGCGCTTGTGTATTCGTTTGTTGGAATTGAAGTTACCGCATCCTCTGTGTAAGGGATGATGTAGATTTTGTAGACATAATAGCCGTATTTAGAAGTATCTTCCAAATCATCAGCATCAAAATCATGTTTTGTCGTTGCAATATCAGAAATATTGTTTGTATAGAAAAGAACACTTTCTTCAGCATTTGAACCGACTCCATCAGAAATCTGAGACTGAGTACTTGTTACGACATAGGAATAGACACCTTCCAGATCATAGTCCTCGAATGAAAGGGTGAAGGAAACTGAAATGTCTGTAAAGTTTTCAAGCGACTCATCCTGAGTGTAGTTTCCGGTTGCAGAGAAAGTCGCAACAGGAGTAAGCCATCCCTGAACGGTTCCATAACTGATGTCAGAGCTTACGACCTTGGTTCCGTTGTCATCCGTGTAAGAACGGACTCGGTAAGTGTACTGTTTTCCACGAACTGCAGTTGTATCAGTATAAGTAAGAGTTGAACCGACAACGTAAGCTGGATAATTTGAAGAATAATCCCCGTCTTCGGCTATCTCAAGCGCAAAGTTAGTGCTCGTTGGATTAGTTCCGCTTGCGGCAGTTGCAGAACAATCAAAGTAAACGCTGTCGTCATCATCAGTATCATCATCTTCAGTAACTGTTCCAATGTATGAGCAGATTGTCTGGTAATCATCATCATCTGCAGTAGAAAGTTTTCTTTCAAGACTAAAGTAAAGAGGTCGAGGCTGATAAACACCAGAAGAAATTTTTATATAAGTATAGTCCGGCAAGTCCCAGCTGAGCACGACTGAATCAGTTGAAATTCCCTGTGTTGCACTGAGGTTTTCAGGTGCAAGAGGAGAAGTAAGGGCAACTGAGCCTGAATCCATGATGTCGCTCTTTTCAGCATCAGAAGAATTCACACAGGCACAAACCTGGAAATAATAGGTTACGTTTGGTGTCAAAGTTGAAAAAACGACCTGTCGGGTCGATCCACTTGCAGATTCACTTGTTACAAGAGATGAGCCTTCCTCATCCTTAAAACATTTTACTGTATAAAGAACGTCATCCTGATATGTTTCGTCAGTACAGTTTGGCATCCACCAACCTACTGTAGCCGTTGCATAAACGCCACTCGTTCCAAGATTCAAAGTCTGGATTACAGGCACGCCCATCGTTGAGCCTTTAACGACTTCGCTCATCGATGAAGTTTCGCCGCTGTACGATACGGCTACGACCCTGTAATATTTTACAGCACCGCTTTTTTCGGTTATATCAATTGAAGTTACACCTTCTCCTGTTTCGTTTACAAGAGTAAAGTTTGAAGTATCTGCCTTATCCGAAGAATAAATTTTATAGTATTTTGCCTTATCAGTGGCATCCCATGAAAGTGTTACGCATCGATACAAACCATTGCTTGCCTTAACCTTGGTAGGGGCTGCAAAAGTACTGGAAGTCGTCTTTGCGCTGGTTGTATTTTCAGGAAGTGCAATAACATTCCACTGGCATGAAAAGTACAAAAAGGAAGCAAGGACAAAATTAAGCACAAACAGTTTTTTAGCAAAATTACCTTTTAACATACAAAAACCTCATATTTTTAATACAATTGTAAATTTCCTATATCATATTTTAGACCATTTTTTTACAAATAAGTTGCAAATTTTAGAAAATAATTAACATTCTTAATGATTTCTTACAAATAGATGTAATCCGAACTGAAAAGTTAGATTTTCCTAAAATAACTCCATTTTTTATCGATAATCTAAGGGAGGTGGTAAAATGTCTTTAAAAAATCTTTCAAAATCAAAATTTATTTATCTGCTCGCAGCTCTATTAATGATTTCGATTGCAACTCCTGAGGCATGGAGTTTTTCTTTCAAAAAAAGCAATGGCGAAAAAATCCAGAAGATGATAAAGAATGGAAAAATATCCGAAGTCAAGAAAATGTTTCAGGCAAAAATTGACGTAAACGAAACAGATTCAAAAGGCAATACAGCATTGCACACTGCAGCATTGATGAACGATGCCGACCTGATTTCATACCTGATTTTTACAGGTGCAAATACTGAACTGAAAAACTATTCCGGAGACACACCTCTTCATATCGCACTAAAAAACAACAATTTGGAAAGTGCCGCACTACTTGCTCCAATCAAAAGCAATATCTTTGCAAGAGACGGAAACGGAAAAACAGCCCTCGAAATAGCATTGTCAAACGGAAAAAGACAGTATCCTATTGTAATAAATGAAAAAACCGCGAGCTTGAAGGACGATAAAGGACAAAGCGTTCTCCATTATGTCATCAAAACAGAAAATAAAGACGCCCTCGAATTTTGCATCAAAAATAGCATTCCGCTTTCAATGAGTGACAACGAGGGTTTCACACCTCTTAACCTTGCATATCTAAAAAACAACGCAAAGGGAATAGAACTCGCATCTCTTTTGCTTTCAGCTGGATGCACTCCAGAACGAGGCGATTATGTATATTTTGAAGATTCAATGAAAATTCACAATGTTTCGATGCGCTTCGACGACGGACAGACTCCACTTCACTTTGCAGCCATCTTTGGACACAGTGCAATCGCTCAATATCTTCTGAATAACGGAGCCTCAACAAAGGCAAAAGACATTTTGGGCTCGACACCATTGCACGAAGCAGTCCGATACGGAAATGCAGATATCGTAAAAATTCTTCTGGAAAAGGGAGCTGATCCTAATGCACAGGACAGCCTCGGAAAAACACCTCTACTTCTCATTGCACCAAAAGAAACGAGACTCGCGATTTATTCGCTTTTGCTTGAACATGGCGCAGATCCGAACACAAAGGACATGTACGGGGACACACCTCTTCATCTAGCCTCGATGACAGGAATGGACACAGACATTCTGGAACTGCTTTATAAAAACGGTGCCGACATCAACGAAAGAAACAAAAAGGGCATAATTCCTATGTCACTTGCAGTTGATAAAATGCTTACAAAACAAGTTAAATTTTATGCCATGTATGATGCGGATATCCACGCAGAAGATAATAGCGGAAATTCACCGATATCAATTCTTTTGAGCAATAAAAATCCATCAGCAATGAACCTGCTCAAAATCATGGTAAATTCCAAAAACATAAACTCAAGAGACTCGGATGGAAACACCGCTCTGCACATTGCAGTACAAAAAGATTCGAATATCGAACAGATAAAATATCTTATCTCGCTCTCTTCTGATGTTGACGCTAGGAACAGAAGCGGAGACACGCCGCTTTACATCGCCGTTCAGAAAAATCGCCGAGAAGCCGGAGAATTGCTTCTTTCAAAGGGCGCAAACGTATTCAGTACAAACAACGTAAACTATTCTCCATTACGAATTGCCCTTGCAAGTGGCGGAGACAGCCTTGAATGGATTTTAACAAGTGATGTAATTAAAAAAACTGACGGCAGTGGAAATACCCCGTTGCACTACGCTTCGGAATGGAAACTCGATAATGCCACAAAGATTCTTTTAGACAAGGGAGCAAATCCTAATACAAAAAATTCAAGCGGAGAAACACCTCTTTTCATGGCGATAAAAGCCGACAGCCCTTCAACGATTGACCTTCTTCTTAAAAATGGTGCCAAAATGAACGAAAGGGACTACCTAGGAAACAGCGTCCTACACGAATGCGTTAGATACGATTCAAAAAACGCAGCAATGAAACTCATTCAGAGAAAAGCCGATTTGAACGTAAAAAACCTTGCAGGAAAAACACCTCTGGCACAGGCTTCTCATTCCGGACGAATCGCCATGGTTACATTGCTTTTGGAAAACAATGCCGATATCGATGCCGTTGATGCAACGGGAAAAACAGTTTTGATTGATGCCATCCAAAGCAACAACGAAGAAGTCGTTTCAATTCTGCTGAAACGAGGTGCAAATCCTCAAGTACAGGAAATGTACGGAAGAAACGCATACCATGAAGCCGCCCTTACCGGCAACGTTCCTTTAATCAAACTTGTGCATAAGGCTGGAGGAAACCCTCTTTCAAGAGATTCTCAGGGCGTAACCCCGTTTGCTCTAGCACTATCGCAGAGAAACGAAGTCATAAAAGCAGTTTTGGGAGATGACCCAAGATTGATGGATTCTGACAGTAACACGCCTATCCATATTGCAATTCAAAACAATGCAAAACCTGAGGTAATCGAAATGCTTTTGGAAATCGGATATCCGGTAAATGCAAGAAACAGCGAAGGTGAAACAGCTCTGACTTATGCCGTTCAGAAAAACATGAACGCACAGACACGAGTTTTGCTTGAAAACAATGCTGATCCATTTTTACAAAGTGGGAGTGACCATGAATGTCCTGCGAGCATTGCACTCAGAAACGGATATTCTTCGGAAAATAAGGTTTTAGACAGTTTTATCGAACTGGTCGGAAACAAAACTGATTATCAGGGCGAGGGTCTGCTCCACTATGCTGCAAAAATCGCTGATATTGCCACCGTTAAAAAGATGGTTTCAAAAGGATTGGATAGAAACTTAAGAAATGTCGCAGGAGAAACCCCTGCTGACATTGCTAAACGTTGGGGAAGAACCGAGATAGCGGGAATTCTTCAATAAACTTTTTAAGTTATTTTTCCAAAGTTGCTTTTCGCTGTTTTTCGCGGGCTTCATCAATTGAATCAAGCATGATGCGAAAAGCACTATTCTCTTTCTTAAGTTCTTTTGAACCACGAGTAATCTTACAAAGACTCATCTTGAAATCCTTGGCGATTTCACGTTGGGTTTTTCCTTCATTCATTTCCTTAACCAAAAGCCATCGTTTTCCGAAGTCAAACATTTCAGCAGGAGAAAACAAGCAACCAAAAAAATCATTCAAGAATTTTTCATCATTAATAGATGCAATGATCTTAACCAATTCTGCAACACTTTCATCTATTTTCTTTGTAAGTTCTGGAGATAATTCATCTTTAGCCATAATTAAAGTATAGCACAAGTTTCTACTTGTAAAAACAAATTTTTGGCGTTTTTGTCCATCTGAATTGTAAATTTATCAAAATCCATTTCAAGAACATCACAAATAAATTTATAGGTATTATCGATCAGTCTGGGCGTATTGGTTTTTCCGCGGAACGGAACTGGCGCAAGATATGGAGAATCCGTTTCCATCAAAAGACGGTCAAGCGGAATATAGCGAATCAGTTCCTTCATTTCATCCATGCGACTCTTTTTGGTGTACGTTACAGCTCCGCCAAGGGCAATGTACCAGCCCAAATCCAAAAAAGCTTCAGCTTCCTTTTTGCCGTAAGAAAAGCAATGTATTTCACCGTTATGGTATCCAACATTTTTTATACATGAAAGAGTTCCGTCAAAAGCATCCCTTGAATGGATTACGACCGGCTTTTTCAACTCTCGGGCAAATTCAAGCTGCATTTCAAAAAACTCAGCTTCCTGTGTAAAAAGATCCGAATCAAATTCGCTTTCATCACGATGGTCGTTTCCATTTACGTTCCAATGATGATCAAGACCGCACTCACCTATCGCGACAAGTTTTTCTTTTTCAGAGCAGTTTTCAACGAACTGCCGGAGGATTTTCATCTGCTCACTTCTGTCCTTGATGGCATCAACGTCCGGCCAGATTCCGGCTGAAAAATACAGCACCTTAAAAATCGCATCAGCCTTTTCAGAGCAGCCCTGCTCGGCAAGTTTTTGCAGGGCAGATTTTGCTACAGAAATCCTGTTTTCCAGATCATCACAACGAGTTCCGATATCCATCAGAAAGGAAAAATCGGCGTCATAAAGTTCAGAAAAAAGGGATGGAACATCAATTCCAAGCTCATTAAGGTTCCTCAAATGAAAATGTGTATCTGTAAACATGATAAAAGTTTACAGAAAATTTGCGCCTTCAGCAACCTTGATATATACTTGTGCTATGAGAACAAAAGTAGAATACACATCCAGCGCAAAATTCAAAAGCGCTCTCGTAATTTTCAGTTTCATGGGACAGGTCGCCTGGGTAGTTGAAAACATGTACTTCAACGTATTCATCTACAAAATGTTCAATGCTTCGGCCCAGGACATTTCTGCCATGGTAATCGCAAGTGCAGTCACGGCAGCACTTACAACCTTGCTCATCGGATGCCTTGCTGACTGCGTTCAAAAACGAAAGCTATTCATTTCGCTCGGATATATTCTGTGGGGTTTTTCAATCCTGATATTCTGCCTTTTACGTTCAGACATTCTTGAACATTTCGTCCGTGAAAAAGAAGGACTTTCCAAAATAATGGCGGTTTCCTCGCTTGGAATATCGCTCGTAATCATAATGGACTGCGTGATGACCTTTTTCGGTTCATCTGCAAATGATGCAAGTTTCAACGCATGGCTTACAGACTGCGGAAGCGACGGAAACAGAGGCAAAATCGAAGGCATAAACTCGATGATGCCGCTTATCGCAATTCTGGCGGTTTTCGGTTCGTTCATGGCCTTCGACCTCGATCAAAGCTCAAGCTGGGTTAAAATCTACCTGATAATAGGAAGTGCAGTAATTATAATTGGTATACTCGGATTTTTTCTTATCGAAGATCACATCAACGAAGGCGCTGCGGACACAAACAAGGATGCGGACAACACTGCCGGCGAAAAACTGATTTCCCGATGGTCAAAAAGCGTAATCTACAGTTTCAGGCCATCAGTAATAAAGCAAAATCCGCTTTTGTACCTTACCTGCGTTGCTTTCGCACTTTTTGGAACCTCAATCCAAATTTTCATGCCTTATCTAATCCTCTATTACGAAAAATCCCTTGGCATGGCAAACTACGTTCTGGTGATGGCGCCTGCAATTATTGTCGCCGCCGTAGTAACGGCCTTTTACGGAAAGGTTTTCGACCGACACGGTTTTGAAATTGCCATCATCTCCCCTATTGCAATGCTGATAGCAGGATATATATTCCTTTACTTTTTTACGAACATTCCTTGCGTTTTCATCGGATCGCTTTTGATGATGTCAGGTTACCTTACCGGAATGGCTGTTTTCGGAGCAAAACTCAGGGAGCAGATTCCGCAGGACAAAACCGGAATGTTCCAGGGCATCAGAATCATAGCACAGGTGTTAATTCCTGGAATTATCGGACCGGCAATTGGAGCCGCTGTCCTAAAAAACGCACAGACCATCCTCAATTCGGACGGAACTACATCATTTTTACCGAACAACAATATCTTTCTTGCAGCCCTGATTGCAATTGCAGTTCTGGCAGCCTTTCTTGTAATCCAGATTCTCATCGGAAAAAAAAGGAACAAGGCTAATTGATGAAAGAAATGACTGAAGAAAAAATTCCCTTTTCAGAATATCCTCGACCGCAATTGAAGCGAAATTCATTCTTCAACCTGAACGGAAAATGGCTTTTGAACGGACTTCCTATTACGGTTCCGTTTCCACCAGAATCGGAGTTTTCTAATTATGGCAAAGAAGTAAAAATCGGAGAGGAACTGATTTACGAAAAGTCTTTTTCACTGCCTGAAGATTTTGAGGAACATCGCTTAAATGGCGGAAAAATCCTATTGAACTTTGGAGCCGTTGATCAGCAGGCAAAAGTTTTCGTTGATGAAAAATTCGCAGGAGAACATGAAGGCGGCTACCTACCCTTCAGTTTTGACGTAACCGATTTTCTTTCCAAAAATCAAAACCATTCAATTCGAGTTGAAGCCATCGACAAACTTTCAACGGTATATCCATACGGAAAACAATGCGCAAAAAGCCACGGAATGTGGTACACAAAGGTCAGCGGAATCTGGCAGACAGTCTGGATGGAATGCGTCGGAGAAAGTTATATCACATCAATAAAAATTGAAAGTTCAACCAATAAAATTGAACTAAGCGCGCAATCCCTAATCTCTTCGTTCAAGGCTGATGAGCTGTATTTACTCGCAAAAATTCCCGCTGAAGACGGAAAAATCATTGAGAAACAGTTCGCTCTTGACCAAAAGGTCGTCTTCGACTTTTCTGATGAAAGCTTTTTCAAGGTCTGGACGCCGGAAAATCCAAATCTATACGATTTTTCGATTGAACTTTGCTCCAAACAAGATGACAATGCCGTCCTCGATAAAATTCAATCTTACTTTGCCCTCAGAACATTCAAGGCTGAAGTTTCAAAGGAAGGCTATCCGCAGCTTTTATTGAACGACAAACC
>JAILRX010000205.1 GCA_024697985.1 Treponemataceae bacterium
GTAACAATCTGTACAGATGACCTTTTGTTCTTCAACAAGAGCGTCAGCGAACAGTGCGTCGATTTGGTAAATTCAGGCGTTCTTACCGTTGATCAGATTAAAAAGATTTTTGCGGACAACATCGCAAGTTACGGACTTTAATCAATAAACCTTCCGGTTTCAAGTTTCTGAGCTGGAAGGTTCTTTTTTTATTGAAAACATCTCGAAATTCAGTTAATAATTAAGCATAAAAATTTTAAAAAGTTGAGGTGGATTTATGAAACTTAAAATTTCCTTGCTGTCACTTCTTTCAGTTTTAGCAGTTTTTTCGGTACTTTCATGTTCGGATTTTTACAAAAACTCTACCGAACGCGAAGTTTCGGTATCGATTTCTTCTGAGCTTTATCAGTCCGTGAAAGCACGAACGCCACGCTCTACATCAACTTACAACATAATCATTGAAGTTTTTGATCAAAATGACAATCTGCTTGGTTCCGACGAGCAAGTTTTATCCTATTCAGAACAGAATTTTTCATTGAACGTAAAAGTTGGTCTTACTGTTTACGCCGTAGCAACAATCCATTGCCAAGGAAACGTGATCTATACGGGAAAATCTTCAACACTTAAAATTTCAAAAGGCACAAACAATCTTGAATTGGTCTTGGACTATGAAGATGGAACACCTTACGCCTTGTATACATATAACGAAAGCGATAATACATCTAACAGCACTTACCAATTTTATCTTGTGGATTCCCCATCAGATGTTGATACCAGCAGCAGCAGTTCGTATGGAACATATACAACTCTTTTCTGTTTTGATTCAAATGGATATTTCTATATTGTTAACGATACAGCAGGTACTACAGTTTATTCAAGCAACCCTGTTTGCCAGAACGTAGAAATCTCAAGTTCTGGACTAAATTTAGGAGATGGAAATTACGGCATAACAGTTGATACAGAAAACGACATTCTTTATGGATACACAATTAATGATGCAACATTAAATCTTTATAAATATCCAAGTTTAATCAGCGAAGGTACAGTTGATGATGTAATAAGCTATGAAATAAACTTTGATGATGATTCAAGTTACTTTTATCACAGCAAAATGGTAGTTAATAATGGAATTCTGTATGACTATGACGGTTATACTCTTGCAATAGTTTCCCTGCCAAAAACGAGCGCTAGCATTACAGCAGCAGACTCAAGTATAGAAGTTATCAGCAGCGATAGCGATTCTGAAGTAACTTATTCAGTTAATGACATTCTTTATCAAGATGGAGCTGTTTATATCCTAGAAAGCTACAATTCAACGGATTCAGATATTTACAGCAATGGATTTGTCGCAAAAGTTTCGATTTCAGATGAAACTGTTTCTTTCGCAGGCTCTGAAAACGCTACAGATTCTTCTTCAATTACAAATATAGCCACTTCTAGTAAGTTTTATGCTTATGTATATACAGGCACTACTTACGAGCATTTATATAATAATGTAGAGTATGATGATGGCAGTTATATCGTTTCCGACCCTGTAATCTGCTCTTATGCAGCTGAATGCACTCCTAATATTTATGCCCCGTCAACAACAACTGCTTCAAGTTTTTTATTCGGTCCACAAAAATTCATTGCAGTAAAACCAAAAAAACTTGTTGTTTCAGATGAAGGTTTGCTCTGTTATACAAATTCCGATGGAGCTCTCGTTTATAAAAATGTAAATAGGATAGTAACTATAGATTTGGAAACTTTTGCCATTAAAAAAATTATTGATACTTCTGTAACATTTGAAAACAATGAGTCATCAACATTTATAAATGGTGGCTCTTTTGATGGAGGAAACTTTTTTGACTATGTAAATGATATGCCTGATACATCGTATATTTCAAACGGATCTTCTTACTCTAGCGGAAATTCAGATTTTACCTTAGGCATCCCTCTCGGAGAATAATCTAATATGCCGCTGATTTCTGTATGCATTCCGGTTTTCGCCACAGAACCGTTTCTAAAACGATGTCTCGAATCGGTAATGCATCAGGATTTCGATGATTTTGAAATCATCATCGTAAGCGACGCAAGTACAGGCAAAGACGAAAAAGGCAGATCGGCAAAAAAAATCGCAAGGATCTGCCAGAAAGAAGGAAACCGATGGCGAAAAGAACACGGTTTCCAAAACGTCAAAATCAACTTCATCACACACAAAGAAAACCGCGGACTAATCGAAGTAAGGCGAACGCTGATGTACGAATCATCAGGATTTTACATGACTCAGGTGGACTCCGATGACGAAATGGCAGAGGGCGCGCTCAAGGCACTGTTCGACTCATCCGGTTACGACCTGCATACAGGCGGCTCAAACGAAGGGCTCGACATCATCCACGGAACATCAACTGCGGGAGTCTTTGACGAACAGGGCAATTTCACGCCGGCACAACTGAACCGATACGGCAGGATTTATTACGGCAAGCTCGAAGGTCACGACATTTTCCGAAAATGGATAATGGAATCAAAAATTACGGCGAACACCTGGGGAAAACTCATCAAACGAGAGCACTGGCAGAGCGCATACGAAAAAATCCCGTACACAGAGTGCAACATGGCCGACGACTTCCTGCTTTTTTTCTTTTTGGCACAGGAAGTAAAAACGTATCTTGGAATCGAAGCTAAGGTATATCGCTATCGGGTTAGTTCCGGAATGACATCGACTCGAAAGATTGATACTCTCCATAAATGGAAGATGATCTGCTCTACGGCAAGCGTTTTCAGCGTCATCAGCACGTGGATTTCAGAAAACGAAGGTGTTCTTTCCGAAGACGAGGTTGATAATATCCGTGGAAGAACCACTTTTTATCTTGGAAACAACCTCATGCAGATGCACAATACCGTTGTCCCGGAGCTAAAAGATGCGGCGAGAAAAATGCTTTGTGAATACTGGGGAGAAAGTTTTGTAGAAAAAATCGAGCAGGCTGTCCTCAAAGAGCTAGCTGAAAAAGAAAAAACCGTGCCATCTGCAAACCCACAGGACAGCACGGTCGTTTAATCTAAAAAAATCCTACTCGATTTTCAAGAATGCCTTGTAAGCGTTGTAAGCCTGTTTCATGTCCTCAGCGGAAGTGATTTCCCAAGGAGCATGCATGCTCAAGACAGGAACGCCTGCATCCAGAACGTACATTCCGTATTTAGCAGCAAGGTAAGCGATTGTTCCGCC
>JAILRX010000003.1 GCA_024697985.1 Treponemataceae bacterium
CGTATTTTTTACGAGCTTCAAGACGACGCTCAGTGAAAATCTTTTGCAAAAACTGCACAGGCTCATGAAAGCCGCAGGTTTTGAAAAAATCGATTTTACGGAAAAATACGCTGCCATCAAAATTCATTTTGGGGAACTTGGCAATCTGGCTTTTTTGAGGCCAAATTATGCAAAGGTTGTAGCCGACTACGTTAAGGAACTTGGCGGAAAGGCTTATCTTACAGACTGCAACACGCTTTATGTTGGAAGTAGAAAAAACGCCCTCGATCACCTCGACACTGCCTATCTGAACGGTTTTTCTCCAATGCAGACCGGAGTTCATGTAATTATCGGTGACGGACTCAAAGGTACTGATGAAACGCTTGTTCCAATTAATGGCGAATACGTAAAGGAAGCTAAAATCGGGCATGCAATAATGGATGCCGACATCTTCATTTCGTTTTCCCACTTCAAGGGGCACGAAATGGCAGGATTCGGCGGCGCGCTTAAAAATATCGGAATGGGCTGCGGCTCAAGGGCCGGAAAAATGGAGCAGCACTGCGACGGAAAGCCGAGCGTAGACAAGGCTCTGTGCATCGGATGCGGTTCGTGCTTCAAAATCTGTGCTCACGGCGCGCCTGTAAAAGGCAGCGACAAAAAGTACAGCATCGATCACGAAAAATGCGTCGGATGCGGCCGATGTCTTGCAGTCTGTCCGAAAGATGCAATCAGCGCAAACTTCAGCAACTCAATTGCGATGCTCAACTACAAGATGGCAGAATACGCGCTTGCCGTATGCAAGGACAGACCTTGTTTCCACATCTCGCTGATTTGCGACGTTTCGCCGAACTGCGACTGTCACGCCGAAAACGACATCCCGATTATACCGGACGTCGGAATGCTTGCCAGCTTTGACCCGGTAGCATTGGACCAGGCCTGCGTAGATTTGTGCAATCAGATGCCTGTAATTGAAGGCAGCGAACTTGCAAAAAATATTGCTGAAAATCCTCATGATGAAAACCACGAGCATTTTCACATGAACCATCCGGATACCGACTGGAAGACCTGTCTGGAACATGCGGAAAAAATCGGACTTGGTAGCCGAAAATACAAACTGATAAAAATTTAAGGAACAAAAATGAGTCAAATCACGATTTATACTGATGGAGCTTGCAGTGGAAATCCCGGTCCTGGCGGATGGGGCTGCGTAATTTTGGTAGGCGGAGCTGATAATCCTTCGAAAGAAATCGAAATGAGCGGCGGTGAAAAATCAACCACGAACAACAGAATGGAACTGATGGCTGCAATCCAGTCGCTTTCACGCGTTGCTCAGGATGAGGAAATGAAGGCAAGCGAAGTGACGCTGATTACCGACAGCCAGTACGTAAAAAACGGAATCACTCAGTGGATCATCAACTGGAAGAAAAACGGATGGAAAACCGCAAGCAAGCAGCCGGTAAAAAATCAGGATTTGTGGATTAAGCTGGACGAACTGACCCACATGCTCAACCTCAAATGGGACTGGGTAAAAGGTCACGCCGGAAACAAATACAACGAAATCTGCGACACGCTCGCAACGACGGCCGCAAAACTCTAAGGCAAAACTTTAAGGAATCAAAATGAAAAGATTTTTTGCAATTTTTCTTTGCGCCCTCGCCCTGATTGGATTTTCAGGCTGCAAAAAAGAAGCCGGCAATAAAAGTGCCAGGGATGGCAATAAAAAAGCCAGCGTTGTCGTAACGAATTTTCCTTGCTACGATTTTGCAAGGGCCTGTATCGGGGATCTTGAAAAAAGCGACATCAGCCTCAAGCTTTTGATAAAACCTGGAATGGAAGTCCACACCTACGACCCGACTCCTCAGGACGTAATCGCCGTCCAAAACGCAGATTTGTTTGTTTTCATCGGCGGCGAAAGTGATGAATGGGTCGAAAAAATTCTTACGGACGCAGACAAAAAGCCGACCGCAGTCTTAAAGCTGATGGACAAGGTTGATGTGCTTCCGGAAAGCTCTGAACAAAAATATGTCGGCCACGAAATAAAGGAACACGACGAGCACGACGAAGACGAGCATCATCACCATCACGAATTTGACGAGCACATCTGGACTTCGAGCATCAACGCAAAAATCATGATAAATGCAATTCTTGAAGAACTTTGCGCGCTCGACCAGGCAAAACTTAACGGAGCAAATTCTGAAAACTTCACGAAAAATGCAGAAAATTACTGCAATCAGATTACGCAGCTCAGTTCTGAAATCCACGCAGCCATCGATTCTTCAAAAGACAAACTGATTGTAGTTGGCGACAGATTTCCGTTCAAATATTTTGCCGCGGAATATGGACTTGAGCACATGGCAGCTTTTGCAGGCTGCTCAAGTGCAGTCGAAGCAAAAACTTCGACGGTCGCAAGTCTTGTGGACTTTGCAAAGGAAAAACAGGTGCCGGCGATTTTCTATCTTGAGTTGAGTTCTCCGAAACTTGCTCAGACGATTGCAGAAGGCGCTTCCGATAAAAACCGAAAGATTCAGGTACTTCAGCTCCACAGCTGCCACAACGTTTCAAAAGACGAATTCGATTCAGGCATAACCTATGTGGATACGATGAAGATAAATCTTGAAAACCTCAAAAAAGGCCTAAGGTATGAGTGAAAAATCTCAGAAAGTCAAAAACATAATTCAGCTGATCATCCTGATTGTGATTGCACTCGGACTCATCACCTATCTTGTGATAAAACCGCTTGTCTCAAAGGAGCGCAACGTAATTCTTGCCTTTGATGAAGGAATAAAAATCGAAAAGCTTTACGAAAACATCTCAAACGGAGTTCTGCAGGCTGCTATCGACTACAATCAGACGGCCTTCAATACCGTGCAGATAAAAATGGTTCAGGAAATTTCAGGTCTTCAGGAACTGGCCGAAAGTCTTGGGCAGGCAGAACTCATCATCCTGTGCACAAAAAACAATTCTGAAAACCTGGGAAAGGTGGAATCCGTCTTTCCAAAGACAAAAATCCTCCAGATAGATGCTGGCAAGGTTGAGGACGACACGATTTTCAGTCAGGCCGGAACCGATTCAAGTCAAAAAGACTACGGCTACGACCTGATGATGAACTATCTTTTGAAGAAAAACTAGAATTTTCTGAGCGTGATGGCTTCAACAGGGCAAATCTCGTGACAGCAGAAACAGTGCAGGCACTTTTTACGGTCGGCCATCTTTACGAATTTTGCGCCGTTAGAAGAATCCTTGGATTCGGTCTCGAAGCTCAAAATGTGCGCAGGACAAATCTCGATACATCTTCCACACTTTATGCATTTTGATTTATTAAAACGCGGAGTCTTTACGAAAATCAATGTTGCAAGGGAATTCATCCAGCCAGGAAGCATTTTTTGAAGAGTCGTTGCGGCACTTGCTTCCTTGACGATTTTAAATGAAGCAGGCTTTACGTCCTCTGCCTTTTCGCCCAAAATCTGAATTTCATCAGGGGAATTGAGCCAGATTTTTCTTTCCATTGCGTCTTTCAAATTCAAGATCTGATATGGATTGTAGCCGACGATTGAAGCACAGCTCCAGTCCAAGGCAAGAATGTTGTCACTTGCACCAAGGAATCCGACCTGAACAGGATTTCCGTTTCCAGGGCCGCCCTCGCCTTCCATGCACACGATTGCATCCATGATGGCGTACTGCGGATTTGCCGCAATGTTGAGGTCCGTAAGGAAGGTTCCAAAATCAGCCTTGTTCGGAAAACGGTAATGAGTCTGGGCTTTTTTAAGGCCGACAACCAGACCGAAAAGGTTTTTCATCGAGCCGGTATATGACATCAGCTGATGGGTTTTCAATTTTGAAAGAGAAACTACGACGTCGGCTTCGATAAAAGGATCTGCAAATTCGAGAACCTTCACCATCTTGCCGTCCGGGCACTGAACCTGCTTGCCGCCGGCAAACTCGACCCATTCGCCGCCGTTCTTGATAATCTGCTCGTACATTCCGGTGGATTTTGCAGCCATCGTCGGATTTGCCGTAGCAGGACTTTCCCCGACGATTACCCTTTTTGCGCCCAGCTCAACGAAAATTTTTACGGCGGCGCCCACAACTACAGGATGGGTGCAGACCGCAAATTCCGGCTTTTTAGGCGAAAGAATATTTGGTTTTAAAAGAACTGTTTTACCGCTCACATCCGGCGGCGGAACCAGTTCCATCAGTTTTTTGATTGAATCGTATACTTTGTTAAAATCATATTCAGCACATTTTTGAAGAGCCACATTCTTAGTCATAAAAAGCCTCCGTTACGGCGAAATTAAGATTTAAAAGCAAAAACCGCCCTTTCTAAAGACAGGAACGATTTTCCCGTCAGGCAGGATGCCGTCAATATCCAGGTCTTTGGTTCCTACCATGAAGTCCACGTGTTCAAGCGAATAGTTCAAGCCTCTTTCATCAAGTTCCTCGCGCGAAAGATCAGTCCCGCCCTTGATGCAGCTTGGATAGGCTTCCCCGATTGCAAGATGGCAGCTGGCATTTTCGTCGAAAAGCGTCTCGTAGAAAAGCGTTTCCAGATTGCGTATCGGTGAATCATACTGAACGAGGGCAACTTCGCCAAGATAGCGGGAACCTTCATCAGTATCCAAAAGTTTGGAAAGCACATCGTAGCCTTTTTCAGCCCAAAAATCAATTATCTTTCCGTCCTTGAACTCAAATCCGAAATTTTCGATGCGCACGCCGTTGTAAAAAAGCGGCAATGATGCAAAAACCTTGCCGTTAACGTTGTATTTATCCGGCGCAGAAAAAATTTCCTCAGTCGGCATGTTCGCTGTAAACGTGATTCCATCCAGCGCTTCTTCGCCGCATCCCTGGAAAAGATAGTCTTTCGGAAGTCCGACGTAAAGGTCTGTTCCAAGAGAGTTCGTATAATGCAAAGTTTTGAATTGATAGGCATTAAGTTTGTCAGATTTTTTGTGCAAATCTGCCTGATGGTCCTTCCATGCCTTGACCGGGTCAGAAGTATCAAGCCTCATCGTCTTGAAAATCAAATACCAGAGTCTGTTTACGGCCTGCTCATCGGACAAATCCGGACTGATTTTTTTTGCCCAGTTCAGACTCGGAACGGCAATCAAATTCCATCGGATGCCGTCCTTCATGACAAATTCGTAGTATTTTTCAAAGGCGATGTTTTTCTGCTTGCTGCATTCAGCAAGAAAGTCGCTCTGGATGTCGGTAAAAAGTTCGGGGTCATCGGAAAGAATCGTGATGGTCGCAGCATTCTTTTCGGTTGCGTAGTTTCGCTCATCAATCTTGAACTGTTCGATTTTGGATGCGCTTTCGACGCTTTCATTCTGATAGCGAAGATGCGTAAAAAGTTCATCGCGCCAGATCATCGAAACCTTGCTCGCGCCGTGTTCGTAGGCACTTTTTGCAAGGATTCTGGCAAAATAGGCCTGCTCAACATCAGAGTTGATGACAAGCTCCTGATTTTTCTGCAAATTCGCGCCGATTTCGATTGTAATGTCGGCATACTGCTTAAGCTGTTTTTCTGTTGGTTTTTCGTAAGTCATGATTTTATTTTATAAAGAAAAGTGCGATGATTCAATGGGATTTCACGAGGAAGCTGCGCTCGAGTTCTTTTATCTCACGCGGAAGCTGCGTATTTATCGCACGCGGAAGCTGCGTTCGAGTTCATCAAGCTCGATATTCTCGCGCTCAATCCGCTCGATATTGATGAAAGTGCCTTGAGACAGAATTTGTATCAATTGATTGATGGTTTCAAGCGGCCCCTGAACCTGCATCAGGACAGAACCGTCGTAGTCATTGTAAACCCAGCCGGTCAGACCGAGCATGTTCGCGCCTTTTAGTGCCGTGTAGCGGAAGCCCACGCCCTGCACCTGCCCGATAAACCTCAACTGTTGCCGTATTTTATCATGCATGTGTATAGTTTAGCATAAAAAAGCCCTTCTAGCAAAAATCCCCGAAATGAAATATCATAAAGCCATGAGCAATACAAACACATTTACACAGATTGATATCGAAACTTTGAACGAAAATCCATTCAAACTGCTTGGGAAAGATTGGCTTTTGATTACGGCCGAAAAAGACGGACGCACAAACATGATGACCGCTTCTTGGGGCGGACTTGGGGTCCTCTGG
>JAILRX010000002.1 GCA_024697985.1 Treponemataceae bacterium
AATCATTCATCAGATAAATCTGAAGCAGCAAATGTTTCCCTCAAAAATGATGATGAAGAAAATCAGAGGCCGATTTACGGAATCGATTATATGATTCATCCTGATGTTGAGGCTGCAAATGCCATAGTCAGGGCCGTTGAAAACGGAGCTATCAGTGATGTAATTTCCTTTGGCGACTCGACCTTGCAGATTGCCAGAATTACAATTATGGAAGGAAGTATTCTTTCCGGTCACAAACTGATGGAACTTCGTAATCTGACAAAAATTAAAATGTTGATTGCCTTTTTTGAAGAAAACGGTGTCACAAGCCTGCCTGATGGAAATACTGAAATGAAGGTCGGATGTACGCTTGGTATTCTTGCCGAAAAAGATAATTTGAATGATATTCTTGAACTTTCTGGCTCAAAACAAAAGCAGCTTCGTAAAATCATGCTTTTCGGTGCGGGAAAAATCGGTACTCTGGTTGCAAGTAAGATTATCGAACCTCAGCAGACTTCAATTTTCAAAAAACTTGGACAGAAGGTCCTTCGAAAAAATCAGGATATCGTAATTATCGAAAATGACGAGCAGCTTGCAACTGCCGCTGCTGAGCGATTCCCGAGCGCAAGGGTTTTCCGTGCTGATGCAACTGACGAAAGCTTCCTTATTAATGAAGGAATCAATGATTTTGACCTTGCAATCTGTGCATCAAGAAATCATGAATTAAATATGATCCTTTCTGCTTTCCTCGAATCAATCGGTGTTAAGCAGACGATAGGACTTGTTTCAAGTTCTTCGTTCAGTGCTATTGCGCAGAAGCTTGGAATAGATGTTGCAATTCCTTTGAGGGACGTAATCGTAGACTCAATTATGAGTCATCTTCGCGGAAGTGCCGTAAAGGGAATTCATACCGTAAACGAAGGTAAACTTGAAATCATCGAGTGCGAAATTTCAGAAGGCTCTAAAGTTGCCGGTAAGGCCATAAAAGACATTGCACAGCCAGGAAAATTCCTCGTTTTGATGACGCGGCCTCATAATGATGAGCCTTATCAGATTGTAAACGGTAATACCGTTCTTGAAGTCGGCAATCATCTTGTTTTGATTGCAGATTCAGAATTGAGCAGTAAGGTTCTTGAAATTTTCGGAAATCAAGTAGAGTAGGGCTGGAGGAAAGATAAGACAATGGCATTTGTTTCCATACTTAGAATCGCAACTTCTCTTGTAGCCATTATCGGTGCCATGCAGATTGTTCCGCTCATTACGGCCATCTGCTGCCATGAGTATTCGGTGATTCTGTCTTTTGTCATTCCGATGGCCTGCAGTTTAGTTCTTTTTTTAGCAATCAATCTGCCGTTTCGTGGAAAAAAATTCAACCTGAACTCCAAGACGACTTTTATCGCTGTTGCCGTTGCCTGGATTGCAGCTTGCCTGTATGGTTCATTTGCCTTGTATTTTTCCGGGGCAGTTTCAACATATACGGATGCTTTTTTTGAAAGTGCATCAGGATTCAGTACGACAGGGGCTACAATAATTGATGACGTTGAGTCTCTGCCTCGCAGCATAAACCTTTGGCGATGTATGACTCACTGGCTGGGCGGTATGGGAATCGTGGCTTTGACTGTAGCGCTTCTTCCTTTGCTCGGAGTCGGTGGTTTCCAGCTTATCAAGGCTGAAACTTCAGGACCTGAAAAAGGCAAAATTACACCGAAAATTGCGACCACTGCTAAATATCTTTGGTTCATGTATATGGGTTTTACCGCCGTTGAAACAATTTTGCTGATGGTTTTTGGAATGGATTTTATTGATGCCTTAAGTCACGCTTTTGCAACCTTGGGTACAGGTGGTTTTTCAACAAGAAATTCCAGCATCGGTTCCTATAACTCTCTTGGAATTGAAATTGTAATAACAGTATTTATGTTCCTTGGCGGAATCAACTTCAGCATGTATTATTACGCGCTCACAAAAAAATTCCGTGACATCAAGGAAAATTCTGAGTTCAAACTTTATCTTTTGATCGTTTTCGTAACGATTCTGGTAATTACACTTTCAACTCTCGGTTATTACGGAAGTTTCGGAAAGGCATTACGCTATTCAAGTTTCCAGGTTCTCTCAATTATAACGACAACAGGTTTTGGAACTTCGGACTATACTTTCTGGCCTAGCATCGCGCAGTTCATACTGTTATTCCTGTTCTTTGTAGGCGGTTCATCAGGTTCTACTGCCGGTGGTATCAAGATCATCAGATGGTGCGTTCTTGGAAAACTTCTAAAAAACGAAACCAAGGTCATGCTCCATCCACAGGGAATCTTTTCAATCAGACTCAACAACAGCACGATCCGAAAGGAAGTCGTTACAAGCGTAGTTGCCTTCATGGTTTTGTATCTTGGAATGGTAATTTTGAATGCGCT
Source organism: Treponemataceae bacterium (assembly GCA_024697985.1). Classification (GTDB taxonomy): domain Bacteria; phylum Spirochaetota; class Spirochaetia; order Treponematales; family Treponemataceae; genus RGIG9060. The sequence continues at coordinate 2,388 of JAILRX010000002.1, forward strand.
TCTTGCGTGTCTTGCAGGCTATGACCTTCTTACTTCATTCAGCCTTGCAGCCAGCATGGTCGGAAATGTTGGTCCTGCTTTCGGACAGCTTGGCCCTAGTCATACTTTGAGTGAATTGCCGGCCTTCTTGAAATGGTTCTACAGTTTTGCAATGCTTGCAGGACGTCTTGAACTTTACACAATGATTATCTTTTTCTTCCCTGAATATTGGAGAAATCGCTGATTCGGTGTTATTATAATAGTATGAAAAGTGATAAAAAAAATAAAAATTTATTGTTTGTAGTTAAAAAAACGGATTTGGAAAATTTTTCACTGTGCGACTATATTTCTGATAAGATTGATTTAAGAATGGATCAATTCAAAGGGATGGTTCAGCAGAGGAATTTTCTTGCGAAGGTTCCAACTGAGGATAAACTTGTAATTCTCATTGATATCGTCAATTTTTCCAAAAATGATTCAAAGACTCAATTTGCAGACATCATTATCTTTCAAAGATATGTAAGAACTTTTATTTTTTCGAGAAACTTTTCATTTGGGAAAAAAATCAATATTGAAAATTTCGTTCCAACTGGAGACGGCTGTTATATGATTGCCGCAAAATGTGATGTACATCTTGCCGTAAATTTTCTTATTACTATGATTGCCGGGTTTCAAAACCTACTTGATTATCAGAACAAACCGATGGGAATTCGTTGTTCAGCACTTATCGGAGAATGCATTCCGTTCATGGATCTGGCCATTCACAAGAATTTTGTCGGGGAAGGGATGAATGAAGCCGCCCGAGTTTTGACGTACGGACAGGAGGCCCTTGAAACACGGTACATTGCTGAAGGTCACACTGAGGAAGAGGCTAAAGCATATTCCAAAAATTCACTTTTTTTGGGGCAGTCCCTTTATTCTGAATCTGATAAAGCTCTTTTTGATGGAGAAAAGATTTCGGATTGCCATCTGCTCGAAGCAGTTGCTGATAAACATGGTAAAAAAAGAGATATCCTTGTTCTAAGGGGAATAAAAAAAATACAATAAAGGTCAGGCATAAAAATGTTCAATACAAAAGACGCAAACAGAAATGAGTGTATGCTCAGGGGAAATTTCAGAAAACAGGGGTATGACTGGTGGTGGCATTCGTTCACCGGAATCAACGAGAAGACAGGCGAGGAAAAGCCTTTTTTTATAGAATTCTTTTTATGTAATCCTGCTCTTGCAAAGGATGAACCGGTATTCGGGCAGCTTCCTGAAAATAAAGAAAAGGGAATAAAACCTTCATATCTTATGGTAAAGGCCGGAACTTGGGGGCAGCCACATTTTCAGCTTCATAGATTTTTTGCATGGAAAGATGTTGATGTCCACATGAACGCTCCATATTCTGTAAAGGCCGGCGACTGTTACTGCGACGACTTTGAAACTCACGGAAAAGTTGAGATTTCTGAAAGTGATGCTTCTGCTCATCCGGAATGGTTGTGTGAAAGCGGTTCCATGGAATGGGATTTGAAGATCGATAAACAGGTTGCCTTCAACGTAGGCTACGGGGCTGGAAAGCTTTTCAGAGTAATCGAAGCTTACGAAATGTACTGGCACGCTGAAGGGATGAAAAGCACCTATTCTGGAACTGTTGTGATGAACGGGCAGAAATATATCATCAAGCCTGAATCAAGTTACGGCTATGCTGATAAAAACTGGGGTCGAAATTTCACGAGCCCTTGGGTATGGCTTTCTTCGAATGACCTTACAAGCAACATCACGGGTAAAAAACTTACA
>JAILRX010000045.1 GCA_024697985.1 Treponemataceae bacterium
CTGCAGGTCGGTTCATACAAATTGCCTGATCCACTTTCGTTCTTCTTCAAGAAGCGCGCCCTTCAGGTTGGAACTTCCCAGCTGATGGACCTGATTTTGCCGGAATATAACGTCCTGAAAACCGTAACCGCAACTGGTGGTGGTGCCGGAATGGATGCAATGCTCAGAATGAAGAACAACCTAAATCCGTTTAGACGAAAGGTAAACGAACCTGTCGCCTTCTGGTCTGGAATTTTGGATTCTGATGCAACAACCAGAACCGTAAAATATCACGTTCCGGACTATTTCAACGGCAACCTCAAGGTTATGGCAATCGCCGTAAATAACGAAAAAATCGGCGTTACAGAAAATGCAACACTTGGTACAAATACGTTCATCATCTCGCCGAACGCACCTTTGGTAGCAGCTCCTGGCGATGAATTCGACGTTTCAGTAAGCGTAACCAACAACCACAAGGGAAGTGGAAAAGAAGTTCCTGTAAAACTCGAAATTTCTACGACAAAAAATCTTGAAATCGTTGGTGACAAGGTTTTCAACGAAAAAATTGATGAAGGCCACGACAAGACCTTCTTTATCCGCGTAAAGGCCCTGGAAAAACTCGGAAATGCCGACCTCGTGTTTACGGCTTCCGACGCAACAGAAAGCAGCAAGTTCACATCCTCACTCAGCGTACGACCACCGGTTCCTTACCGAGTCTGGACAAAGGCCGGATTTGCAAAGAATGATTCTGCCAAAACCAGCGTGGACCACAGAGTTTACGACGAGCTTTCAATCCGAAAAGCCTATGTTTCACCGGTTCCATCTTCTTACATCGACGGTATGAAATGGTATCTGGAAAAATATCCATACGGATGTTCTGAGCAGATTACAAGCCAGGCCTATCCTTTCCTCTATCCTGATTTCGTAAAGATTTCTGGAAAGACATCTGAAGAAGCAAGAGATTTCGTCAATTCAACGATTTCAATCCTGCAGTCACGACAGCTTTCCAACGGTGGAATCGGATTCTGGACAAGCGCAAGTAACGAAGACCGTTTCATCAGCCTGTACTGTGCAGAATTTTTGCTGGATGCAAAAAATGCCGGCTATTATGTTTCATCAACTTTCTTTGATTCTCTGATGGGCTCAATCTACACGATTGCAAACAACGGAGAAACTGATGAATATTCGGTTTACCTGCGCTCATACGCAATCTATCTTTTGACCAAAAACGAAACCGTAACGACATCTCTTATCGAAAGGCTTGAACTTGATAAGACCCGTACGAATTTCTCAAATCAGGATTACGAGACTCTTTATCTTGCCGCAAGCTACAAGATGCTCAAGCAGGATAAAAAGGCTGATGAGCTTATCGCAAAAGCCGCTCCAAGCCGCAAGTTCGATTCTTCTTGGATTTATCACAACGGATTGCACTACGTTTCAACCTATATTGATATCGTTGCAAACTACTTCCCTGAAAGGATGAAGAGCATCAAGGCAAAGATGCTTGATGAAGTTTCAAATCAGATTGAAAACTGCTGCTACACGACGCTTTCAGCTTCAAGTGCGATTCGAGCAATGAAGAGCTTCGCCGACAGTTCAAATACTGATGTCTACACGGTAACTCAGACAGTGATGAACGCAGCAAATGAAAAGAGCCAGTCACAGCTCACGATGAGCGGAAATTTCTCAGCCTTCGGTTCGACCTTCAGCGGCGAATTTGCTGACGGCGCAACCGAAATCCTGTATGAAACTTCCAAAAAGTCGCCTCTTTTCTATCAGACAATTCTTGCCGGATTTGAGCGCGAACTTCCAAAAAAGGAAATCAAGAATGGCCTTGAAATTTACCGCGAATACACGACAGTTGACGGCGGTTCAATTGATAAGGCCAAGGTCGGCGACGACATTCTGGTCAAGGTTTCTGCAAGGTCACTTAACGGAACCATCTACAACGTTGCCATCGTGGATTTGCAGCCTTCATGTCTTGAAGCTGATATCGAGTCTGTAAGAACAAGTTCAAGGGCAAGAGGCGACAAGGTCTTCAAGCCTGATTACGTTGATTCGAGGGAAGACAGAGTCGTCATCTACGGAACGATCAAAAACAATGTATCAACATTTACATACAAGGCAAAACTGGTAAATTCAGGAAGCTTTGTCGTTCCACCGCTTTTTGCAGAAAGCATGTATGACGAGAATATCAATGCTTATTCTTTGCCTTCGAACCTCGAAGTAGGTCGAGCAGAATAGAATGAAACGACGCACGATAATTCTACTTTCTATTCTTTCTGCCGTTTTTGTCCTGGCTGTAACGTGCTTTTCAACAGTGCTTTATCAGCGAAGGCATGGCGACATTTTTAGGGGAATAGAATTCTCGGCGTCGTTCACCGACTGTAACGGCGAATTCCTGCAGGTCTTTTTGACGGAGGACGAAAAGTACAGAGTCTTCTGTCCGCTTGCCAATTTTTCAAACGAATTTTTGGAAGCGATTCTTCTGCAGGAAGACCGTTATTTTTACAGCCACGACGGAGTAAACATTGTTTCTGTCGTGAAGGCCGCCTGGACGACCTATGTCAAAAAATCCCGCGTCGTGGGCGCTTCGACCATCACGATGCAGGCGGCAAAACTCAAGTACAACATCTATACAAAATCAGTTTTCGGAAAATTGCGCCAGATAATCATGGCAAAATATCTGGAAATCTGTTTTTCAAAGCAGCAGATTCTGGAACTTTACATGAACCTTGTACCTGTCGGAGGCAACCTCGAAGGCTTTGCTACGGGAAGCCTCTATTATTTCCACAAAAACGTGCAGGAACTGAACCTTTCTGAAACAATCATGCTCTGCGTGCTTCCGCAGAACCCGACAAAACGGGCCCCGATTCATAACCGAACCTCAAGCGAACTGATAAAGGCCCGAAAGGTGCTTTTTGAAAGCTGGCTTGAAAATCATCCTGAAAACAAGGATCAGGAAAT
>JAILRX010000080.1 GCA_024697985.1 Treponemataceae bacterium
GCGGCAGAACCGTATAATATTTGATTCCGTTTTCGCTGTATTTTTCATCATAGGTCAGTTCGACAAGAGCATGGTTTTCAATTGCTTTTTCCAGAACGTGGATTTTTCCACTGTAATCCATGCCGAAGGCCTCGCTTTTAACCAGGCGGACACTGGCAGGTGAAAGCTGCACCGTATCAACTATTATTTTCTGGTTGATTCTTTCCTGTAGACTCAGTTTCTGTTCTTTCGTAGCATCCATTTTATAAAGCAATTCGCTCATTGATTTTTGATGCTGACTGGCATTTTCAAAATTCTTTGGAACTGAAAAATCTTGATTAAGCTGAAAAATCAAATCTTCGTTTTTAGGAACCTTTCTCATCGGAAGCTGTGCAGAAACCTTTGCTTTCGGGAAAATACCGCTTATAAAATCGAGGCCGGATTTTTCAACTGCAAGGTTGAATTCATCAGAATTGTTGAAATCAAGAAGATAAATTCCATCGGCAAGGATCTTTTTGATATGGCGCGAAAATTCGCTGTTTCCTTCTACAAGACGCCGTTTTGGTTCTGCAACCTGAAGAACGAAGCCTTGGTAAACCTGTGCCGATTTGAAAATGCCGTACCATTCATCAATTGAAAAGAGCATGTTCTGTGGCACAGAGTGCATCGAGTATTTTTGGAAAAGCTGCTTTACCGAATCTGAGGTCATGTCATTGTCGAAACCACGGAAGCAGGATTTTTTTGTCAGTTCCAGCTGCATGACAGAGTCGTAGGAAACGAATTCTGAAATATCAAGGATTGGAAGAATTGATTTTAGCGATTTGAAACCGAGGACCGTAATCGAAAAGTTTGCATCGATAGAAAGCTGCACGTCAGGCATCTGATCGCTGAACTGAGCTTCTTTCATCAAATCGCAAGGAACATAAATTTTTTCATCCTCGTCGCTTATGGCAGTTGCAGTAAAAAGGCCGAATTTGATTGCATTTTTTATGATAAGCTCAAACGCATCTTTTACTTCTTCATCATCTTCATTTTCAGAAGAAGCTGCGCTTAATATTTGAGAAAGCCGTATTCCAACTGGAGCTCTTAAATTTTTAGAATCACTTGATTCAACTGAATTTTTTTCGTTGATAAGGTAACCGAGTTTTATCAGTTTCTTTTCTGTAAGACCTGTTTCAGGAACACTGGAAAGAAGTGCGTAAAGTTGACTTGCATAATTTTGGCAGGAACTCAGGGTAAACATTGCCACGCTTGTTACGCTTAGGAAGATCATCTGTTCCAAAAATGAAAGTTCAGAAAAACTGCTCCATCGTTCCCTGTTAATCAGAATTTCATTTTCTGTCTGTGTAAAAAGACCGAGTCGTTTTGCAGCTTTTATCAAAAGTAAAATCAGGTCGGAATCAGAAAGTGATGGAAAAATTTTCGGCAAGGATTCTGCAAATTTTTTCTTGAAGGTTCCATCGAGCTTGCATAGGCTAGGATTTGTTGCCACAAGCGAGTAGATTGAGGCCAAAAAAAGCGGTGAACTGCAGATGCTTCCAGTACTGTAATTCGGAGTTGAATTGATTTCACCCTGGTTTTCAAGCAGAACTGAAAGATCGAAATATTTTTCGAGATTTTTCTGCAAAAGCGGATTGATTTTATAGATGCCTTCTGTCTGAAACACCAGAAGTCGGTTTTCAAAGTTTTTTAGCGCATCACTGACCTGGAACAGAGAAAAACTGTCCTTAAAAAAGTCTGCGATTTTTTGCTGAGTTGCTGCGGGAATAAAGTGAACTGCATTCAGAATCAGGATGTCATTTTCGCTGAGCAGCATTTCGATTGTTGCCTTGTGCTCATCCTTTCGTAAAAAGGAACTCAATTGCTCGATTAATTTCTGCTTGTTATACGGCGTCTGAATTTCACCCAGATACATATGCATCAGATCAAAGAAGTTCGAATCGTTCATCGTTGTAAGATAATCACGCCATGCAATTACGTTTTGAACCTGCGCATCCTGAATTTTTCTTGCATCAACCATTGCATCCCGCCTCGTTAAGCATGTCATCAAGCTGATTTGAACGAATCAACTTATATGCATATCCTTGCTCTGT
>JAILRX010000098.1 GCA_024697985.1 Treponemataceae bacterium
GATTTTAAGGGATCTTGGAGCAAAAACTTTAAGGCTTTTGACGAACAACCCGGAAAAGGTTTACGGACTCGACGGATTCGGCCTCAAGGTCGTACAGCGCGTCCCTATCGAAATTCCGGCCCAGGAATACGATTCGTTCTACCTTAAAACCAAGCGTGACAAGATGGGACACATCTTCACTGAGGACCTGTAAACGAGCGTGGCGGGTGTCTAAATGTACGGCGACAATCGATATTGCGCGTCGCAACTCGCTCCACGCATCCTTAATTATGACAATTTTGTCATAATTATTTAAATATGAAACCGTTAAAAAAAATTAAATATGACATATTTGTCAAGTTTAATTATAAAATATGACATTTTTTGGAGGAAAATATGACAAATATCAACCTTTTGGAAGGAAAACTCGTCGCAAAAGACGGAATGAAGGTCGGAATCGTCGCATCCCGATTCAATGAAATCATCGTAAACAAACTTTTGGGCGGAGCTGTAGACGGCCTTGTACGACACGGCGTAAAAGAAGAAAACATCACGGCTGTCTGGGTACCAGGCGCATTTGAAATTCCGCTCATCGCAGACAAGATGGCAGAAAGCGGAAAATACGATGCAGTTATCGCTGTAGGAGCCGTAATCCGAGGATCTACAAGCCACTACGACTATGTCTGCTCTGAAGTATCAAAGGGCATCGCACAGACAAGCATGAAAAGCGGTGTTCCTGTAATGTTCGGCGTCATCACGACAGAAAACATCGAGCAGGCAATCGAAAGAGCCGGAAGCAAGGCCGGAAACAAAGGTTACGACTGTGCACTTGGTGCTATCGAAATGGTAAACCTCATCAACCAGCTCTAAAATAAAAAAAAGGGATGCCTTATTCAAAGGGCATCCCTACTTCATTAATAAATTAAAAACCAGCAGAAAAACTAATTTTTCTTACCTGCATCTTTTCCATTTTCATCTTCTGCTTTTTCTTCAGTATCCTTTACAGCATCACCTACGAACTTGACGATTGAATTACCAAGTCTTGCTGCAGCATTCTTAGCCTTTTTACCGACCTTAGCAGCGATATATTTGTTGTATGCAGTGTGTGCATCCTGACAAGCCTGAGGGATTTCGCCATCACCCCGGGTGTACTCCGTACATTCCTTCAACTCGTGTGTTTCTTCATTATAGGTGCACGCAAAAGAAAAAGCTGCAAGAAACGAAAAACAACAAAGCATGACAATAATTTTTTTCATTTTTCAACTCCTCAAAATTAATTATACATTATAATTTATTTTTTTTCATTTAAAACTTTTGTAAATTCTATCGTTATCATAATGATGGCACAGATTGCGGCAATTCCATCAGAAACGGCTGCGGCGTAAAGGATTCCATCAATACCCCAGAAAAGAGGAAAAATCAAAAGAAGCGGGATGAAAAATATTACCTGCCGGGTCATCGAAAGAAAGATTCCTTTCAAAGGTTTTCCGATTGATGTAAAAAACGTCGTGGTAATCGGCTGAAGGAAATTGACGATGCTTCCGAAAAGGAAAATCCTGAAAATCCGTACGCCAAGCTCGATATAGCCTTGAGAATTGCTTTTTCCAAAACACATGATGATTTTATCAGGGATGAGCTGAAAGAGTAAAAATGCTAAAAGAGATACTGCAAATCCTGCCGTAATTGCAAGATAATAGGATTTTTTGACTCTGGAATACTGATTTGCGCCATAGTTGAAACTGACGATAGGCTGACTCCCCTGCGCTATTCCGACACAGATTGAATGCAAAATCAGGTTTACCTTGCTTGCAATTCCGCACAGTGCAATCGGGATGTTTGCTCCGTAAATAGACAGGGCGCCGTAGTGCTTGAGCGAGTTGTTTACGACAATCTGCACCAAAAGATATGCGGTCTGATTGAAAAATGAAGCAAGTCCGATTTTGCAAATCTTAAGGACGGTTTTTGAGCGAAGAATCAGCTGATCTTTTCCGATATGAACGGTCTTGTAACGTGTCATATAGATGATGACCAAAGTTCCTGAAAAAATCTGTCCGATGATTGTCGCAAGTGCGGCTCCAAACATTCCCCATTCAAAGACCAGGATGAAAAGCGCATCCAGGACTGTATTTATAAGCGCGCCTGAAATGCTTGAAATCATCGTCATCCTAGGACTGCCGTCGGCCCTCATCAAATGGCCGCCTGCTGTCGTCAGTATCAAAAACGGAAAACCGAAGGCAATGACGCGGCTGTAGGTCATTGCGTGAGGAAGCACTTCCGGAGTCGAGCCGAAAAGTATCAAAAGAGGCTTTAAGATTATCTGAGTCACGACAAGCAAAAAGATGCCGACGATAATCTGCATCACAAAGGAGTTTCCGATGTAATAGGCGGCCTTATCCTTGTTTCCCCTTCCCATCTCAATGTTGAAGCAGGATGCGCCCCCAATTCCGAACAGAAGAGCCACAGAAACACAAAGAGTCGAAAACGGGAAAGTAATGTTTGTCGCCGCATTACCCAGTTCGCCTATCTTATGCCCGATAAAAAGCTGGTCGATTATGTTATAAATCGAACCGACGAGCATTGCGATGATGCTTGGAAAAGCGAACTTGAATAAAAGGTATGGAACTCTGTCGGTTCCAAGCGAATAGCGCTTTTTTGATGAGGGCATTTTATCAGTCTATTTTTTCTTGAAGACGCCTGAAATCAGGGCAGAAATTGCACTTTGATTCTGGACTGTCACTTCATTTCCGTTGATAAAAAGCTTTTCGATTTTCGTATCAGAAAGTTTTTCCTTGTCACACGCATAAGGACTCTGATTCAAAATCAAAAAGTCCGCGCACTTACCTTTTTCAAGGCTTCCGACATTTTTTTCTGAATGGCACGATTTGGCGCCGTTATAGGTCAGACACCTGAGCACTTCATAAACTGAGGTTTTAACCCTTTCGTCGTCAGACAGGATGCTGTTGAGCAAAAATTCAAAAGGCCTGTTTTTAAGCGCAAGAGAAACTGAAACATTGTTTCGAACGCAGTTGCCGAGCGGAAAGAAAAGGTCCTTTGAAAAATCACTTTCAAGGATGAGCCCTATCTTGAATTTACGGCACATGCTGAAATCGACATCAGCAAGAGATGAATCAATGACGATTGAATGACGAAGTTCGTTGTCTTTTGAATCGGCAAG
>JAILRX010000104.1 GCA_024697985.1 Treponemataceae bacterium
TTTTCGTATATTACAGCACCGGTTTTTCTATCTATCTGCGGATTTTTCATCCTGAAATTTTTCTCGTCAACAAAAATGAGGTCGCCGCTTGCAAGGTTTTTCACGCCGGCAATCAAGGCAAGTCCGTTTTCGCAGCAGGCATAGCGGGCGAAGCGGTTGCCTGGCAGCTGGATTTCGTCGCTTGCGATTCGTACGGCAAGTGGTGCGGTTTTTGAAGCCTGGCCGCGCGCCGGGTTGTTGCCGCACGCCGGGTTGTTGCCGCACGCCGGGTTGTTGCCGCGGGCAAACTCGTTCTGTGCCGACTCGCTTTCGGCCGCTGTTGCGAACACGAAACTCAACGAAGCCCGCTCCTTTGGAAGCGCGCTTTTCTGTGAAAGCCGCATCAGTTTTTTCGGCGCGCCAAGTATTTTGTCTTCTGTGTCGAGCACAAAATGACACCACTTGCCGCCGCGGCGACCGTCCATCGGGCAGGTCTTTTCGTGCGGACAAGGTGCCAGAATCGAAAAGCCCTTTCGGATGAGGGCATCGCGGATAAGCGAAATGAAGCGGGCCGAGCGTGGGAAAGCCGGCTCGATGACCAAAAGACTGGAATCCTGTTCGGTCAGGTTTATCAGGATTTTGCCGTATTTCTTTGCTGCTTCTTCGAGCGGCATCGAAGTGTCGTAGTAAATTTCGTTGAACATATTGGCGCAGGTGACGAGCGTTGCCTTGTTGTTGATTTTCTCGCCGAGTTCGCCCTTGATGCGGATGATTTTCCAGGCGAGGCCGTCATCGAGGGCTGCGCCACGATCAGATGCGAGGCCCGCGTCTGCGGCGAGGCTTGCGCAGATCGAAAGGAAGATTTCTTCACCAAGCGCGAGCGAGTTTTGCGATATATCAAGACAGTACCAGTTAAGTTTTCGGCTTCGAAGTTCTGGACGAGCAAGATAGAGCGCGCAGACGACTGTTAAAGGACCGGAACCCAAATCAAGACAGTAGTCGCCATCCTTGAGATTATCAAAAGCTTCTTTTGGAAAACTTGCAAAAAGATGACTAAGCCTGTACAGATTCCACCACATGAAGTAGTGCGTGTAGGCGCTAAGAATTGCGTTTTCGTTCATGTAGCCGTTTCTTCTGGAATTTCGATCATCCGTCAAAAGGTGAGAAAGTTCGTTTATCATCGTCGGAAGCTGATAGAACTGTTTTGAAGAAAGCGGCTTGATTTTCTGGAGCACGTCATCGAAATTTTCGAGAATTCTTTCTTCGTTTTTGCCAAGTGAAGAAAAAATCTTATTTTCTGTCATCAGCGTGCTGCCTCATCAGTGAGTAGACTTTTAAAAGCTCATCATTTATGTATGAAAAATCTTCGGAAAGTTTTTCTGTGTTCACATCCTGATTTTTTTGTGGAGCCTGAGATGTACCGTTTACTTCCTGCTGGATTCTTGCGGCTGCTCCTTCAATCGTGTATTTATCAACGTAAACCAAGTGACGCAGTCTCAGGAATTTTTTCATGTCGTTTTGAGAATAGAGTTTGCGTCCTGCATCATCGCGCTGCGGACAAATTGAAGGAACGTATTCTTCCCAATATCTGATTACGCATTCTTTTACGCCTGTAATTTCGGCGATTTCACTTGCGGTAAACGAGGTCATTTGACGCCCCTCTCTTCCCATTTTTTACGGCTGGCTTTGAACTCAAGCTGAATCGGAATTTTATCAAAACCAAGGTCGTTTCGGATTCGGTTTTTCAAGAAAGCAAGGTAGGAATCCTGAACGACTTCCGGCCTGGTTGCAAAAAGCAAAAAGCTTACCGGGTTCGTGCTGGTCTGCACTGCATATTTGATCTTGAAATTTCCTGCACGGCTTGCTGGAGGTGGATATGCTGCAACCCAGTCCTTGAGTGCCGTATTTAAAGATGATGTATCAATTTTTCGATTGAGCTGTTCGTAAACTTCCAGGGCTGTATTCATCAAAAGCTTGATGCCCTTTCCTTCCAGGGCTGAAAGGCAGACAATCGGAGCGTAGTTCATGTGGCCGAACATAATCCTGATGTTGTCTTCTGCTTTTTTGATGGTCTTTCTGTCCTGATCCTGAGTATCCCATTTGTTCAGAACAAAGATGATTCCTCGTCCTCGTTCGTGGGCAAGCGAGATGATTTTTTTATCCTGCTCGGCAAGTCCTTCCTGGGCATCAATCATGTGGAAAACGACATCAGCCTTATCAAGACTTTTGATGGCGCGGTTTACAGAATAGTACTCGACGTTTTCCTTGACCTTTACTTTTCGCCTGATTCCGGCAGTGTCCAGAACCTGGAATTTTTTTCCGCCGTATTCGAATTCGCCTTCAACTACGTCACGCGTGGTTCCAGCATAATCGCTTACGATCGAGGCGTTCGTGTGCGTGAGTCGGTTTGAAAGTGTTGATTTTCCGGTATTTGGTTTTCCGACAATTGCAATCCTGATTGGATGTTCTTCTTCGCCTTCTTCAACCTTGCTGAAGTCCAGTCGGCTGACAATCTGTTCAGAAAGCTGCGGAATGTTGTCTCCGTGCTCGGCCGAGATGAAAAGAAGTTCTTTGAAGCCGAACTGCATGAAGTTCCAGGCTTCACCTTCGAGCCTTCCGCCTTCGCACTTATTTACGGCTGCAATCACCTTGTCCCAATATGGACGCAAAAGCGAGATGAATTCTTCGTCTTCGCATGTGATGTTTCCGGCTTCAAGAAGGAAAAGAATTGCGTCTGCATCCTTGAGTGATGCGAGTGTTTTTTCTACGACGAGCTCATCCATTACGGCTTCCATCGTTCCGATTTCCCGTTCGAGCTTGAAACCTCCGGTATCCATGATTCTGACCGGTTTGCCGTTTATGAAGGCAACCTCTTCAATCGGGTCTCTGGTTACACCTGGAGTAGGGTCGGTGATTGCCCGCCTTTTGTGTAAAAGCCTGTTGAAAAGAGTCGACTTGCCTACGTTAGGTCGGCCGGCTATAACAAGCAGAGGCAGGTTTTTATATTTTTTGTCGGTGTCGAAGATAAATTCGTCTGCGCTGTCGTTTTCAATTGGGTCAGTCGTTTTTTCTTTTTTCATCTACTTTTTTATTTTCCCGTTTTATCAATTTTTTTCAACATCTCGTAAGCCGGTTTTACGATGGTTTTATTTATCAGACAGTTTGATTCAAGTTCAGAAAGTTCTGAAATCGTGCAGTTCGCAAGCATCTCCTTGATGCTTGAAATGGATCTTGGACTTACACTCAAATCACGGATTCCGAAAGTCAAAAGGTATTTGATCATTTCGGTTCGGCTTGCCATTTCACCGCAAACTGAAATCGGGGTTTTTGTAGTCTTTGCAACCCATGAAACCCATGCGATAGTTCTAAGAACGCTCGGATTCAATTCGCTGTAAAGGTCACTTACGGTCGTGTTCTCACGGTCAACTGCAATCAGGTACTGGGTAAGGTCGTTCGAACCGATTGAGAAAAAGTCACAGGTTCTTGAAAGGTCGTCTGCCATGATTGCGGCACAAGGTGTTTCAATCATGATTCCAAGTTTTACATCCTTGTTGTAAGGAAGATTTTCTGCATCAAGCTCTGCCTGGATTTCCTTTATCAGATTTCTTGTCTGTGTAACCTGAGAAAAGTTTGTTACCATCGGCAAAAGGATTTTGAGGTTTCCGTTTACGCTTGCCCGGTATAAGGCCCGAAGCTGAGTCTTGAAAATGTCAGGTCGTTTGAGGCAGAAACGGATGGCGCGGCATCCCAAAAGCGGATTTTTTTCCTCTGAAGTAAGGATTTCGTTGAACGAAGTGATTTTGTCTCCGCCGCAGTCGAGCGTTCGGATCGTAACTGGTTTTTCTTCCATCAACTTGAGGACTTCGCTGTAAACCTTGAACTGTTCGTTTTCGGTTGCCATCTTTACGGATTCTTCGTTGTTCATGAACAGAAATTCCGTTCGGAAAAGTCCGATACCGTCGGCTCCTTCCTGTTTTGCAATTTCAGCTTCTTCGAGTGAAGAAATGTTTGCGTAAATTCTGATGGTCGTTCCGTCTTTGGTCTGACCTTTTTTGGTTCTGTATTTATCAAGCTCAATCTGCTTGTTCTTGAGTTCCTCAACTTTTTTGGAATAGTCAAACAACGTCATTTTATCAGGATTGATTACGATGATTGATTTGATTGCGTCCAGTACGATTGGATTTCCGTTGTCCACGATTTCACATGGATTTTCAACGCCTACGAGGGCCGGAATTCCGTAAGTTCGGGCGATGATTGAAATATGGCTTGAAACACCACCTTCCTTGAGGACGATACCCTGAACGTGATTCTTGAACAGAGTCATTGCTTCCGAGGTCGAAAGGTTTTCAGCAAAAACGATTGAGTTTTCTGAAATGTCATCGAGGTTTTCAGAGGTTTTTCCCAAAAGCGAAAGGATGACTCTGCCAAAAACGTCTTCGATGTCGTTTGCCCTGTCTGCAAAGTAACTGTCGCCATAGCTTCTCATGTGGGACGCCATGTCATCAGTGCACTGTTTTACGCAGAATTCGAGGTTGTATTTTGAATTGTCAAATTCTTCTTTAATCTGAGTGATGAAAGTAGCATCGGAAAGCATCATCAGGTAGGTATCGATAATGTCGGACTGTTCCTTGTTCGAACCTTCCTTGAGGGTCTTGTAATATTCGGTGACGTCGGAAAGAGCGGTTTCGAAACGGGCCCAGCTGTGGACCTTTTCTTCCTTTGTAATCTTGATTTTTGGAATTATCGGTTTTTCATTGTGATTAACGATGAAAGCGTTTCCAACTGCAATACCTTGTGATACTGATTTTCCGTGATAGATTTTCATTTCTTCAATATATCACAAAAAGCAAATAAAAACTACAAAATATATTTATTCTTATAACGTTTCTGTTGACAGAAACAATTTTATATGTTATGTTTCTACTTAAAGAAACGGTTACTATAAAAAGAAACGCGGAGGCAAAAAATGATGCTCTACAAGTGCATTTCAAATTCACGATATACGCCATATCTTCTGGCTAAAAAAATAGGTGCAAAGGCCATTCTGGAATCGGCAAGCTTTGCCAAGGGCAGGGAGCGCTACTCGATTTTGATGACGGAAGAAGCTTTCAAAATCAAGCAGGAAGGCGATGAAATTTCTTTCATAGTTGATGGAAAGGAAGTTCCATTTGACAAGTCAGTTTTGGGCGACTACAAAAGCCTTGATGCGCTTGGCCATGAAAAAGAAATTGATATTCTGGATGCACTTCTTTACGTTGCTCAGCAGAACGAGCAGCCGGAAGGAAAACTTGCAGACCTTCCGCTTCCTGCCAGCGGACTTGGATATTTGAGCTATGAATTTGCAAAGCATTGTGACAACATCAGATTTTTTGAGCAGAAGGATGAACTCAACATTCCAGAAAGCCTTTTTGTGACAGGACATATTTACATCATTTTTGATCATTTTACCGAAGAAATGCATATTTTCGGTCTTAACTATAAGGAACATCAGATTGATTTGCAGGCAGCAATGGACAAGCTTTTGAAAAGAATCAACGACATGGATTTTTCATACGTTGAAGAAGAAAATCAGTCTTTTGAATACAAGATGATAACAGACCTTGAAGTTTCCAAAAAAGAATACATCAACAAGGTCAAGATTTTGAAAAAGCACATCGTAGCAGGCGATTTGATTCAGGC
>JAILRX010000147.1 GCA_024697985.1 Treponemataceae bacterium
CGCGTTGCGAAAACTCGACAGCGTGCCGGGCTGGATAAACGGTAAATGATAAAATATCGACCGCGGGACGCAGACGAACTAAGACTTTAAAGCGTGCCGGGCAGGATAAACGGTAAATGATAAAATATTAGACCGCGGGACGCAGGCGAACTAAGACTTTAAAGCGTGCCGTGTTTTGTAGACGGTAAATGATAAAATACAACCGCGGGACGCAGCGAAAAAAGTGACGGAGGGTGCCCTGTGGGAGGCCCCGTTACTTTTTCGCGTTGCTGGGACCCGCGGGGGTGAATTTTTTGTAATTGGAAGGAGAAATATATGTCAGGTGGAAATATAGCAAATAACTTTGGAAGTTTTGACGTCGTTTTTGAAAAAGGACAGGGATCTACTGTCTATGACGTCAACGGTAAAAAATATATCGATTTTCTTGCAGGAATCGCAGTCAACTGTCTGGGACACAATCATCCGTCCCTCGTAAAGGCAATCACTGAGCAAGCTGCAAAACAGATTCACATTTCAAACTATTATAATTCAGATATCGGTTTGAAATATTCTGAAAAAATGCTCAAGGCAAGCGGCTTTGAAAAAATCTATTTCGGAAACTCCGGGGCAGAGGCAAACGAAGCTGCCATCAAACTTGCAAGAAAATATGGATATCTTGAAGGTGAAAAGTCTGGAATAGGCGGAAAGAACAAAAAGACAATCGTGACTCTTGAAAAGTCTTTCCATGGAAGGACCTTGAATACATTGAAGGCAACAGGACAGGAAGTTTTCCATCCTGAATGTTTCGCTCCATATCCGGAAGGATTCAAGTACATCAAGGCAGGCGATTACGAGGCTTTGAAAACAGCCTTTGACGATTCCATCTGTGCCTTTATGATGGAATGCGTTCAGGGAGAAGGCGGCGTAAACCTTATTGACAGGGACTGGGCTCTTGCTGCAGCAGAAGCTGCAAGAAAAGTAGGTGCCCTCGTAATCGCCGATGAAGTCCAGACCGGAATGGGAAGGACCGGAACTCTTTTTGCAAGCGAATGGCTCGGAATCGAACCGGACGTAGTGACGACGGCAAAAGGAATCGCAGGTGGTGTTCCAATGGGAGCCTGCCTTTACAGGGGTAAGGCTGCAGAAGTATTCGTAGCAGGAGACCATCAGTCTACTTTCGGCGGAAATCCTTTGGCATGCAGCTGTGCAGATGCAGTTTTGGACGTAATGCTTGAAAAAGGCTTTTTCGAAAGGGTTCTTGCTGCCAGCGATAAAATACAATCTACGATAAAGAGCTGGAATCTTCCTTGCGTAAAGGAAATAAGGGGAAAGGGTCTTATGATCGGAATTGATATTACCGGTTCCAGTGCTGAAGTTCAGAAGAAGGCTTTGGAAAATGGTCTTTTGATGTCGACTGCAGGAAAGAACACTCTCAGGTTCCTTCCACCTCTTGTCATCACGGACGAAGAAATCGACGAAGGACTTTCAATTTTGAAAACAGTTCTTGATCAGATGTAGAATGGCTGAAAATGGCGGCACCCTTTTTGGATGCCGCTTTTTTTTACCCGCGGCCACTGCAAAAAATATAACAAATTTTTTTCTTGAATTTAATAAAAATCGTAATTATCTTTATTGTATACACAGGGAGAAATTTTAAACTTATAAGGAAAATGTTTTGGCTGATGAATTTTTAACTGACAAGCAGTCTGATTTTGATCAGGAAAATCTGACTCATTCAGATGATTTGAAACTTCCTTCATTAAATAGCAGTTTTATCGCACCTCTTTCGGATGATTTTTATAAGATGGCTTTCCAATTTCAGCAGATCATGATGATCTATGAAAGTGCCATCAAGCAGATTGAAACTAAACTTGAAATCCTTAATAAAGAAAACAAGGTACTTGGGCGACGAAATCCTATAGAAACAATAAAATCCAGAATCAAGACTCCGGAAAGCATCGCTAAAAAACTTGAGAAAAAAAATCTGCCGGTTACTTTCGAATCGATGATGGGTAACCTGAATGACATCGCCGGTGTCCGTGTAATCTGTCCGTATATCAGCGATATCTATACAATCCGGGATATTCTTTTAAAGCAGCCTGATATCAAATTGATAGAAGAAAAGGATTATATCGAGCATCCAAAAGAAAGCGGTTACAGGAGCCTTCATATTATTATTGAAATTCCTGTATATCTTTCTGATTCAACTCATTTTGTTCGTGTTGAAATTCAGCTGAGGACGATTGCCATGGATTTTTGGGCCAGCCTCGAACATGAAATCCACTATAAGACGATTGATAAGGTTCCGGAAAGCGTTCGCCGGGAACTTCATCGTGTGGCAGAAACTATCGCCATGACTGACCGTGAAATGGAAGAAATTGCCATCGAGGTTCAGGCCCTGAACTGATGCAGTGCTAGATGCAGCTTACAAGACTGATGTCGCTTTTTCCGCAAAGCAGCATTATCAGCCGGTCGATTCCCATGGCTGTTCCTGAGCATTTCGGAAATCCGTCTTTTGTATATCCGCCCTCGCTTGAACTTGCAAAATTTCGCCAGTAGTCGCCGTTGATCGCGTGCTTAATCCGGGCCGTTTCGTTCTTTTCCTTGCCTTCGATTTCAAAATATTCTTTGACAAGTTTTCCGTCGGTTTCTTCGCTGTAGCAGTTTGCAAGCTCGATTCCTCGTCCGTACAGTTCCCATCTTTCTTTTGTGAATTTATCGTTGTTCTGTGCCAGACATCGAACTTCGCTAGGGTAGTCCATCAAAAAAACGCATTTGTCTTTTGGGAGGTTCGGTTCTACAAACTGTACGAAAATGGCATTGTAAAGTTCTTCCCAGTTCCAGCTTGAAAACTTGTTTTCGGTCGGTTCGAAAATGCCAAGTCGTCGGGCCTGTTCTGCAAGATCTTCCGTGGAAATCTGATTATCGTTTTCGAAAAGTGAAAAGCCGCAGTATGTCCTGAAAGCGTCGTTTATCGTTAGCCGTGCAAAAGGCGGTTTGAGGTCATCTGCAAGGGTGATGCCCACCTTCGAAAGTTTTTCTCCTAAAAATTCAAAAAGCTTTTCCGT
The DNA here is from genome assembly GCA_024697985.1 of Treponemataceae bacterium. Classification (GTDB taxonomy): domain Bacteria; phylum Spirochaetota; class Spirochaetia; order Treponematales; family Treponemataceae; genus RGIG9060. Next base: position 3,048 of record JAILRX010000147.1, read on the forward strand.
AAGCTCAAGTGAATCGATATAGTTTGCGTCCATTTTGTAGTATTCGAGCATCGTAAATTCGCTTGCATGGGTTTTGCCGACTGATTCTACGTTTCTGTAGCATTTTGAAAGCTGAAATACATCAACTTTGTGCCTTGCAATGATCGGTTTGATGTGGATTTCCGGGGATGGAACAAGGTAAAGTTCGTGAGATTTTCCGCTCCAGGGTTCAAGATATTCGGTCCTGAATACTTCAAGGCAGGTTTCTGGAATCAGGTTCTCTGCCAAAGCTCCGGTGTCCAGTTCGAGAAAGTTTCTGCTGATGAAAAATTCGCGCAGGGCCTGCATTATCGAAGCCCTCTGTCTTAAAAATTCCAAATCCATAAAAAATCAGTCCTTTGTCTGCTTTGAAAACTTGTTGCTGAAGTATTTGATGATGGCAGCTCCGCTCGGGCTTGTAAGTTCACCTTCTTTTTCGTCACTGTAAGTTTTCATGTCTTTTATCAACAGCTCTGTCGCAGGTGCCGGAACGTTGAGAATTCCGTGCGAGCATTCGATTTTTCCGTGTCCAAGATTGAGCGGTGTGTATGAAAACTGCGTGATTCCGAGCCTTTCGATAAGTTCGCATATCAGGCAGATTCTGAGGATGTTTTCTTTCCTGCCGATTTCGTGAAAATGAATCGTTTCCCGACTTTTTTGGTGGAATGCACATTCGCATTCTGTCAAAAGCTCGAAAATGCCCTTTGCGTCTTTCTTTGCGTTTTCAGAAACTGATGTGCCGTCCAAAAGATGGCTTTGTTCAATCACAGAGTGCACTTCAGCAAGCGGGTGTCCGTGGTGTGCCTCATTTTCGTGCGACGCATTTTCGTGTGCGCCTGCAAGGTTGATTTCAGCTGCAATGTTTTCCTGCACGCACTCATTTTTTATCTGGTCGAGGACTTTTTGTGCTGTTGCTCCGTTTGAACCGTCGTAAACAAAACTTTTCATTTTTCTGTCAGCCTCATGATTTTATCAGCTGCCATCGCCGCACCAAAACCGTTGTCGATGTTTACGACAGTAACTCCTGATGCGCAGGAATTCAGCATGGAAAGCAAGGCCGCAAGACCCCCAAAAGAAGCTCCGTATCCCACACTTGTCGGGACTGCGATTACGGGGCAGCTTACAAGTCCCCCGACTACGCTTGCAAGGGCGCCTTCCATTCCGGCGATGGCGATTATGACGGAAGCGTTTTTCAGTTTTTCCTGATACGACAAAAGCCTGTGTATGCCGGCAACTCCGACATCATACATCCTTTCCACTTTGTTTCCTAAAAATTCCAGAGTCAGTGCGGTTTCTTCTGCGACCGGTAAGTCGCTGGTTCCTGCACAGCAAATCAGTATTTTTGCATTTTCCACATCACTGGATCGTGAAGTGCTAAATTCTCCAATAACTCCAATTCTTGCATCAGAGAAATATTTCAGTGAAAAATCCGGTTTTAGGCTGGCTTCGAGTTTTCCGGCTTTTTCTGCATCCAGCCGTGTGATTAAAATGGAATCCTGGCCTTTTTCTTTCATGGTCCTTACGATTTTGTCCATCTGTTCTGCAGTTTTTCCCTGCCCAAAAATGATTTCACCTACGCCAGTTCTGTTTTTCCTGTCCGTGTCTATTTTGGCAAGTCCGATGTCTTCAAATCCGTCCTGTTTCATGGTATTTCTCCGTAACATTGATTGCTCATATTATGTCGCATTAACACTAAAATTTAAACTGCCATCAGTCGAAATGACAAAAAAACCACGCTACAAAAACTTTGCAGCGTGGTCAAAAACAAGGAGAGGAGAAGGAAGCAGGATTCAATTTATGGGTTGTGCTTTCTTATCTATAAACTAAACGAACGAGTGGTAGAAAGGTTACAGAAAAAATAATTTTTTTTTAATTTTTTTTTAATTTTTTGAAAAGTTTGGAAAGCATTGAAAAACTTTCACCTATTGACGTAAACATTGTAAAAAATATATAATTCAGTCCTACCATAATTTAATTTTCGGTATGCCCCCGTTTAGTACCGGAAATTTAAGACAATATTTTTTAGAGGTGTAAAATGTACGCACTTATTGATTATAAAGGCAAACAGTACAAAGCTGAAAAAGATGCCGTTATTCAGATTGACAAAATTGATGCTGAAAAAGGTTCTTCAATTGATATTGATACTGTAGTGCTTGTAAGTGATGGGGATAAAGTTAAAGTTGGTTCTCCTTATGTAAAAGGTGCCGTTGTAAAAGTTGTTGTTGAAGACACTTTCAAAGATGACAAAGTAATCGTTCTTAAATACAAGAGCAAGAAAGATTATCGAAGAACAATTGGACACAGACAGCAGTATACTAATGTCCGTGTTACAGATATTACTGCATAAATTATGATACAGGTTCTGTTGGTTCGTTCCAAAGACGGATTATTACAGTCCTGCTCAGCACAAGGACATGCAGGTTTTGCTGCAAAAGGGAAGGATATAGTTTGTGCGGCAGTCACGAGTCTTTTAAGAACTGCGCTGGCTGTGCTTGAAAATAAATCTTCCATAGTCCTTGATGAAAATTCTTCTGACAGAGGATTTCTCGCATTTTCTGTCAAAGGTTTTACAAGTGATGATGAGTCACTTTTAAGATACAGTTTTGAATTTTTGCAAGAAGGTTTAGGCCAGATTGCTCAAGATTATCCGAAATGTATCAAACTGCGAGTTGAAGAATAAAAATTATTGCGGAGGCATAAAAATGGGACGAAAGAAAGGCGGAAGCGGTGCTAAAAACGGCCGTGATTCAAACCCAAAATATCTTGGTATTAAAGCATTCGGCGGAGAAT
>JAILRX010000150.1 GCA_024697985.1 Treponemataceae bacterium
GCCGCCATTTATGAGATTTCTTGTCTTCAATGTATTCGATGTAATAGGTGCTCATTGCCTGCGCTTTTTTACGTCAATTATGATGTCAGCAATCTGTGAAATCATAATAGCCGTAAACATTATAGCACAGCCTAATATTTCTCGCCCAGTTAATTTTTCGTGGATGATGATGGCAGCAGCAAGAACTGCAAAAACTGATTCCATGCTCATCAAAAGGGATGCGACAGGAGCCGAAACGTATTTTTGTCCGAGGACCTGGAATGTGTATGCAACACCACAGCTCATGATTCCAGAATATAAAATTGGAATTGCGGCCTGTTTAATCGATGCCCACTGAGGTTTTTCGAAAATGAACATCAGAATTGATGAAATAAAGCCTGCAACGAAAAACTGCATGCACGAAAGTTTTATACCGTCACATTGAGGCGAAAACTTATCGATTACAAGGATGTGTGCCGTAAAAAACAATGCACAGATCATCGCAAGAATATCGCCCTTGTTCATTTTGCCGGCCAAAATATCGCCGCGTTCAAAACACAAAAAATAAAGGCCCGTAAACGCAAGAACTACGCAAATCCATGTGACAAAAGGAATTTTCTTTTTGAGGAAAAGACTTACTATCGGAATGAAAAACATATAGGTTGCCGTGATGAAGGCAATTTTTCCAGGAGTTGAATAATAAAAGGCAAACTGCTGAAAGTTTGTTGCGATGCAAAGGATTACGCCTAGAATTGCACCATATTTTATCGCCTTGACGTCAACTTTCGACTTCAAGCTTTTTAGAGGAAGTCCGGCTCGTTTTACTTCAACAATATCGCGGACCAAAAAAACAGGAATCAAAACTGCAGAACCAAGTAAAGTCCTTATACCGATGAAAGTAAAGGCATCGACAGATTCAATTCCAACACTCTGAGCTACAAACGAGATACCCCAAACTAAAGCAGTAAGCAAAAGCATAAAAACGCCTTTAAACTGCGAAAACTTACTTTTATTTTCCATAACTCGTATTCTAATGATTTTTTATAATAATTTCAGTATACTATTGTCATGAAAATCGATAATCTTAGTAAATTTTTTGCAGCAGTTTTTTTGAGCTTAAGCACCTGTTTATTATTTTCATGCTCAAGCTATGATTCCACCTTTGATCTTGCAACACTGAAAGCACAATATGGTTCACAAGTCAGTTTTTCAAATGACGGACCATACATTATCGCAGAACCCGCATCCGGCAGCACAGGGACAGGCCTGATATTTTATCCGGGCGGGCTTGTTTCCTATCAAGCATACCTTCCGCTGATGGCAAAATGTGCCAGTAATGGAATCAGCTGCTACATCATCCAGATGCCGGATGATTTTGCAATCCTCAACCTGAACGCAGCATACAGAGTACAAAAACGATATCCTGAAATTTCAAGCTGGTACATCGCAGGGCACTCTCTTGGAGGCGCAATGGCGGCTACCTACGTTGCATCACATAAAAATGATTTTGAAGGATTAATTTTGCTTGCAGCCTATTCAACAGGCGACATTTCGAGCTCCGGCCTCAAGGTGCTTTCGGTTTACGGAAGTTGTGATGGAGTTTTGAATATGGCAAATTACGAAAAATACCGTTCGAACCTGCCACAAGAAGGAAGCGGCTTTACAGAAGTCGTTATCGAAGGCGGAAATCACGGACAGTTTGCCGATTACGGCGAACAGAAGGGTGACGGTCAAGCAACGATTTCAAGAGAAACTCAGCAGGACCAGACCGTCAGCGCTATTACTGAACTGATTTTTTAGTCGGAATACGCCAGCCCAAAACAACGTCGGCACCATAAACGATGAACATGGAACTGTCAAATCCCGTGCCGGCGCAGTAAAAGCCTCCGCCACAATAAAAACCTTTCATGCGGTAAATCAAATTTATATTATAGCTGAGACTTGGCCCAAAGGTCGGAAGCATGATTGAATAACCACCATTTTCCGTTTCAACATTGTAATAATGTGACAAATACATAAAAAGACCGATTTCAAGCATATTGGAAAGCTCAAGAGTGCTTCCATTTTCAAAAGTACAAAGCGTATAGTTTGCACTTCCCGTAGCAGACAGATTAAAGAATGGCCAGAAAAAGAAAGAACCTCCAACTCCGAATGTCCATTTTTCAGGAACATTTTCTTCAAAAACATACTGGGCTCGAATCGGACCGAATGTAAGATACATAAACATGTGCGAATAACTTTCATGACCATCAAAAGAAATTTCTGAAATGGCTAGATTTCCATTAACCGGAAGATCGATATCAACTGCTGCAAAGCAAGGTACAAAAAGCGAAAAACAAACAAGTAAAATCAGTATAAATTTCTTCATGATTTCATTTTAGCACCCTTGAGTATCTTTTTCAATTTGCATAAACTAACTGCATGAGAATAATAGACTTTCACGCACATATATATCCA
>JAILRX010000159.1 GCA_024697985.1 Treponemataceae bacterium
TAAGAATCAACAATGAAATCTGCTCGCTGTATCAGAAAATTGATATTGATGCGCAGATTGAACCAGTCCTTTTGGATTCAGCTGATGGTGCTGCAATTTACAGACGTTCCCTTTGTTTTGTACTTGCCACAGCCGCGCACAACATCTTTCCAAAAAAAAGACTTTTGGTAGGCCACAGTCTTGGACACGGATATTACTACACGATTGACGGACAGGATGGACTTTCTGATTCTGACCTTGAAGCCTTGAAGGCAGAAATGGCCCGCCTTATTAACGACAACATCGTAATCAAGCAAAAATTGATTTCCTATTCGCAGGCAATCGAGCTTTTTGAAAGTCTTGGACTTGTTGAAACCAGAAAACAGCTTAACTATACCTGTCCTTCTAAAGTTGTCGTCAACACACTTGAAGATTTTTCAGACCTTTATTTTGGTCCTCTTGTATTGAGCACAGGTGTTTTAAAAGTTTATGAAATCATGAAATATCATGAAGGATTTCTGCTCCGATTCCCAAGTCAAAAATCACCTGAAAAAGTTGAACCTTTCGAAGACATTCCTAAACTTTTCAACATTTACAGCGAGTACAAAAAATGGGGAAAAAGACTCGGAGTAACTTCGGCCGCTTCCCTCAACGAGCTGGTTACAGAACGCAAGACAAAGGAATTCATCGACATTACAGAAATGCTTCAGGCTCGACAGATTGCAAAAATTGCAGACCAGATTGCTTCAAGACCTGAAGTAAGGCTTGTATTGATTGCAGGACCTTCAAGCTCAGGAAAGACGACGACTTCCAAAAAACTTGCACTTCAGCTCAAATGCCTTGGCTACACTCCAAAGGTTGTCGAGCTTGACACCTACTACCTCGAAAGAACCAAGACGCCAAGAGATGAAAATGGAGACTACGACTACGAATGTCTCGAAGCTCTCGACATCGAGCAGCTGAACAAAGACCTCGTCGACATGTTTGCAGGAAAAGAAGTTGCTTTGCCGACCTATAATTTCAAGGAAGGAAAACGATATTATACAGGCAAAACAATCAAGCTTGAATCGAAAGACATCCTGATTATGGAAGGAATCCATGGCTTGAACGACAAGCTCACGCCGCTTATTCCTGCTGAACAGAAATTCAAGATTTATCTTTCTGCCTTGACTCAGCTCAACCTTGATGACCATAACCGAATTCCAACAAGCGACAACCGCCTTATCAGGCGAATCGTAAGGGACTCGCAGTTCAGGGGAAAATCGGCTGCAGACACAATCAAAATGTGGCCAAGCGTACAGCGTGGAGAAAGACTGCATATCTTCCCTTTCCAGGACAAGGCTGATGCCTTCTTGAACACAGCACTGGACTATGAACTTTCTGTCTTGAAAGTTTATGCCGTACCGCTTTTAAGATGCGTTTCGCCGCTTGAAAGAGAATACGCTGAAGCCAGCCGTCTCATCAGATTCTTGAACAACTTCAGTCAGATTCCGGTTACGAACGTTCCGGGTCAGTCGATTATCCGAGAATTTGTTGGCGGAAGTGAATTTAAATACTAGGATATTCCTGAATGAATTTTTTTAATAAAAACCTTCTCAAAAAGAAAATCATAATCTGGTTTTTGCTGATAATCGTACAAGTAAATTTTATTTACGGAGTTAATTACGCAAAACTCAAGAACGGCCTTGAAGTTTTTATCCTTGAAAACCATGCGACACCTCTTGCGACAATCGAGCTTGCGTTCAGAGCTGGAAGCGACTATCAGACAGAAGAAACCGACGGAATTTTTCACCTTTATGAACACATGCTTTTTAAGGGAAATGCAAAATATCCGAACGTGATGGCAATTAAAGACGCACTTACCGACATGGGAATTGCTGACTACAACGGATCTACGGCCCACGAATTCGTAAATTACTATTTTACGCTCCCTTCAAGTTCGCTTGAAGATGGACTTGAATTCTGGGCGGCAGCCGTTCAGTCTCCAAATTTTGACGAGACGGAACTGGAAAATGAAAAAAAAGTCGTAATTTCAGAAATTTCAGCCATCCTTTTTACAAAAAAACAATACGCATTAAACGAACTCAATACAAAACTTTTTGCAGCTTCACCATACACGTTTTCGCCGAGCGGGAGCATCGATAATGTTGATAACTGCAAGGTGGAGACTCTTCGAAAAATTCAGAACGATTTTTACTGTCCGAACAACTGCGCAATTTTCATCAGCGGGAATGTTGATACGAAAAAGACTCTCAAGCTGATAGAAAAATATTATGGGGATTGGAAGAAAAACAGCAACAACGAGTTTTTACGATGCATCAATTTGAACTGTGCTCCAAAATCAAATCTTGAAAAAAACGAAAAGTATTTCATAGCAAAAGAAAATTTCGGTTCGACTCTGATAATCAATTATTTTGGGCCGAATACGCTTAGAAATGAAGAAGACACTTACAAGGCAGACCTTTTTTCAAGCTACTGCAACTCAACTCAATCAGAATTCTATAAACGGATTAAGGAAATCAAGACGGAAAATGATGAGGAAGCCGTAAATCAAATCGGAGTTTCATATCTTACGACTAAAATCAACGGAATTTATTCCTTTTCGTTTGCGCTGAAAAGTACTATTCAAAATTTTGCTGAAGTCATCGATCAGATTCAGACAATCATCGACGAAGAAATAGCAAAAATGTCAGACAAGAACTATCAGTATTTTGATGAAAAACAAATCGAAAAGCTGAAAGTCTATCTGGATGACCAGCAGATTCTGAATCAGGAAAATCCAAATGTTCAGATGGAAGGAATCCGTTATTTTTGGGCGACTGGAAATACAAAATATTCACTTACCTATTACGATAAGATGAACACTCTTAAATCAAAGGATCTAGTTTCATTTGCGGAAAAATACCTTGCAGGTAAAAATCATGTGACGATGTTTTACTTGAACAGCGCCTATAAAGACCAGATCCAAGATTTTGAAAAGCTTGGCTACGTAGAAATCAAGGATAAGCAATGAAAAACAAAAAGTTAACAAATAAATTATTTTCAGTAAGCCTCGCGTTTGTTTTATCGGCTTTGGCAATAATCACTTTTGGATGCGCGACAACATCATCAGCAGCAAATTCGGCAAATTTAACAACGAATTTAGCGGGTGAAAAAAGCGACATCAGAATGGAAAATTTTGTCCTCGACAATGGAATTCAAGTCATGTTGAAAAATTCTGATGAAGCAAAGGTAAATACGCTCGAGCTATATTTTTCTTTTGGCGCATCGGATCTGGAAAACGACCAGTTGGGTTATCTTGGATTTTTGATGAACCTCTTGGTTTTGGAAAGCAAGGATTATGACAAGGATTATATCGAAGCGGTTCTCGAAGAAAAACAGGCTTCTATTACAACCGGGGTTTTGAGCGATTTCAGCTACATCAGCATGACAAGCCTTGAAAAATATTTTGATGAAGTATTTAAGGTTTTTGAAAGCTGCTGCACAAATC
>JAILRX010000202.1 GCA_024697985.1 Treponemataceae bacterium
GCTGTCAATTTCGTCCTGGATGTCCTTTCGCTTTTTGTTTACTGACTGAAGGTCCTGTTCTTTTTTGTCCTTGTCGTCACTGAAATTCTTGAGCCTTAAAAGCTGGATATCAAGTTCGCTTTCAAAGATTTCGTCCTTGAGTTTTCGATATTTTGCAGTTTTTTCAGACTGAACTTTAAGGCTGTCATAGGATTTTTTAACTTCTCCCAAGATGCGTTCAACCTGATGCATGTTTTCTTCGGTTCTGTCGAGTTTTCGCTCTGCTTCTGCCCTTTTTACCTTGAATCTGGTGATTCCGGCAGCTTCCTCAAAAAGATAGCGTCGTTCTTCTGGCTTGCTTGAAAGGATTTCGGTGATTTTGCCCTGTTCCATTACAGAATAGGCAGCCTTACCGACACCTGTATCCCAGAAAAGACCTCGGACATCCTTGAGTTTTGCAAGATTTCCGTTGATGTAATATTCACTTTCGCCTGAACGATAAAGACGTCGTTTGATAGCAACTTCGTTATAATCGATTGGAAGCAAGCCCTGTTCGTTAACGATAGTAAGGGTTACTTCAGCAACATTGAGAGGTTTTCTAGTTTTGGTTCCGTTAAAAATTACGTCTTCCATTTTTTCAGCACGCATATTTTTTGCGGCCTGCTCACCCAAAACCCATTTGACGGCATCAACAACGTTACTTTTTCCGCATCCATTAGGACCGAGCAAGGCAGTTACACCATCAGCAAATTCGATTCGGGTTCTGTCAGCAAAAGACTTAAATCCAAAAATTTCCAAACTTTTAAGAAACACAATTACCTCAATTTTTTTCTATATATTTTGTATCTTATATTTTACTAGGAAACGACATTCGTGTTCAAGTACAATTTTTCAATACCGTCTTGAACAACCTAAATCTAAGTAGTAGAATGAAATTATGTTAGACTATAGATTTATCAAGGATAACCTTGAAGCCGTAAAAGAAAATATCAAAAACCGAAACATGACAGCTGATGCTGATAAAGTTGTTGAACTTTTTGATAAACGAACAAAAATGGTAACCGATTTGCAGGTTTTACAGACAAAACGTAACGAAAATGCAAAATCGATGAAACAGAAGCTTTCTGACGATGAAAGAAAAAAACTCATCGAAGAAGGTAAATCAATCAAAGAACAGATTTCCAAGATGGAAGCAGATCTCAATCAAGTTGAATCAGACTTGGATGAAGCTGGAAGACAGATTCCAAACATGATTCATCCTGATGCTCCTATCGGAAAACTTGATACAGAAAATCTTGAAGTAAAAAAGGTCGGAACACCAAGAAAATTCGACTTTGAGCCAAAAGATCACGTTCAGCTCGGTGAATCACTCGACATCATCGACTTTGACCGAGGAACAAAGGTTTCAGGACCTAAATTCTATTACCTTAAAAACGAAGCCGTTTTCCTTGAGCAGGCTCTCATCATGTACGCACTCAACACCTTGAGAAAGCACGGATTCGAAATGTTCATCACTCCTGATGTTGCAAAAGAAGAAGTTTTGAAAGGTATCGGATTCAATCCACGAGGAAACGAATCAAACGTATATTCAATCGAAGACGAAGGCACCTGTCTGGTTGCAACAGCTGAAATCACACTCGGCGGATATCACCAGAACGAAATTCTTGAAAAAGAAAGCCTTCCTCGATTCTACGGCGGACTTTCACACTGTTTCAGACGAGAAGCAGGTGCTGCAGGACAGTTCAGCAAGGGCTTGTACCGAGTCCATCAGTTCGACAAGGTTGAAATGTTTGCTTACTCTACTCCAGAACAGTCTGATGAAATCCACGAAAAGCTCAGACTTATCGAAGAAGAAATCTTTTCAGGACTCGGACTTCCATTCCACGTAGTTGATACATGCTCTGGAGACCTTGGAGCTCCGGCTTACAGAAAATGGGACCTTGAAGCATGGATGCCTGGACGAAACGGGGGAGAATACGGTGAAGTTACATCAACTTCAAACTGTACTGACTATCAGGCACGAAGACTCAACATCAAATACAAGGATGATGATGGCAAAAACAAGTACGTACACACATTGAACGGAAC
>JAILRX010000211.1 GCA_024697985.1 Treponemataceae bacterium
TGAAGTTGATAACTGCATCAAAATCTGCTAATGGAATATCGAGAAGAAAATCGCGTAAAGCTTTATCAACAAAAAACAAATGGAGGAATAATTTTTCAGAGTCTGCATAGAACATATCTCCGACTAACAAGTAAGATTGCACAGTATATTCATTATTTGTTTTATTTTTGAGAATTGGAGCTAACCACATTTTAACAAATTGTTTTGGTGTTAAATCACCATTTTTATTTGCTTTCTGGTAATTTTTCCAAACATCTGCTAAAGGCCGGCTATACCAAATTTTTTTTGACAATTAAGTCCTCCTGTAATTTGAATGAATTAAAAATCAAGAAAGTAATAAGTTCCTTTTACATTCGTAAATACAATTAATTATTTAGCTATTTTTTTTCTTATTTGTAAAGGTGTTTATTATAACACACTTCGTAATCGAAAAAACTTCTACATTCTTATCTATTCATACAGATACAGTTCTTTTATGAGTGCACGCTTCATGTAATCCGTGTAGTCAGAATGGCTTCGAAGGTTCGTTTTCTGGGATTTTGATGAGGCGATTCCGACACAGGCGATGATTACAAAAATAATTGGTATCAGGACGGCGGCAATTCCACCCATGGCTCCGACAAGCAGCAGAACCAACAGCAGCGGAATTCCGATGATTGCGATGAGTACGCCTTTTCCGATGTTTTCAGCCATGTTCTCGTCATAATAACTGTCGGCCACATTTATGACTTCCTGCTTCGACCTGAATTTGCCTTTATTGAACAGGAATGTTGTCGCATCAACATTTGCCATGCAGACAGGATTTGTCCGGCAGAATTCAATCAGATCATCACATAATTTGATTTCGATATCAAACTCGCTGTTCCGCTTTTTGTTTTGAATTTCCGCCTTGAAGGACTCATCAGTCGTCACTTCATCAATTGCTTTTTGACTGAAACAACTGGAAATGGTCCTTTCCGATTCTGCAAGGTATCTCGATTTTGCCGAATTTATTGCTTCGATGATTTTCGCCTGCGCAATAAACGCTTCTTCTCGATCCGTCATTTCTGGCATAAGCGCCTCCTTACTTCTTGCCGACAGAATAAACTAATTCGTTTTTATCAGCATTGTAGACGTCCGCCCATAAAAGAAGCCCTGCCTTAATCAGAAAATTGACAGTGTTAACAGTTTTGTTAATGTCGTCAACCTCGTGACACTCTTCTTTTACTTTTCCTTTTTTGTTTTTTGAGACAGTTTTCACTAGCATAAGAACTCCTTTTATAATGAATTATAGATTGACTGAGTCTCAATGAATGCGACAGGGCAGGAAAAAAATGCGGATTCTTTAATCGAGTTCTAGCCAACATTTTTAAAGTTGACTAGCTTTTGTGCTTGTGTTATACTGATGCTGTAATCTAGGAGGTGCATATGTGTAGAACGTCAATTTATGAAGCGCGCAATAATTTTTCGGCTCTTGTAAAAATGGCAGAGGAAGGGGAGGTCGTGGAACTTACCCGCTATGATAAACCTGTCGCAGTTATCATCAGCTATGCTGATTATGAAAGTAAAAGTTCTTCAAATTCCAATTGGCTTTTTGACTGGCGTGAAAAGCATAATGATGAACTTGATGATCTTGGATTTGATATAACGCCATCAAGAGAATGTCCGGATTATTCAAAAGATCCTTGGGCTTAAAATCAAAAAAACAGGAGATAAAAATGAAAAAAACATATTTACTGGATACAAATATTGTTTCGGAATTTTCTAAGGAAAGACCTGATGAAAAGGTTCTGGCTTTTTATGCGGCAAGAAAGAATTTGTGTGGAATTTCTGCTGTAACCTGGCAGGAACTTACAAGAGGTGTAAAGAGGATGCCTGAAGGGAAGAAGCGGAATACGATTCAAAGTTTTATAGATAATTTGGGAGAAAATATCGAAGTAATCCCTTACGATAAATTTTCTGCACAGATTTGTGGTGAAATTCAGTCTCAGGCTGAAAAAGACGGAAAGGTTCTTCCTTCTTACGACAGTCAGATTGCGGCCACTGCAATTTCAAACGGAATGATTCTTGTGA
>JAILRX010000231.1 GCA_024697985.1 Treponemataceae bacterium
GAAGTCCCAGCTTGTTGAAAGGAAATCCTGAGGCAAATCGTTTTTGACTGTGTCATCTTCCTGTTCATTAAGTTCCTGAATGACCTGCTCTGCGTTTCTTGCAGAAGATTCACTGATGACAAAATCCGATTCTTCCATAAAAAGGCTGTCAAAGTCAAAATCTTCATCGAAGGAAACGGTTTCATCATCAAGAATTTCTTCAGATTCAACGTAGATAAAATCACGTCCTAAAAGAGAACGTAAGGTTGCATCATCAACAAGGACAATCTGATCAAGCACACTGTTTTCTGCAGGATAGCTGTAGATGCCTATAACCGGAACGGCACGGATTCTGAATGTATTTCCATCAGAATAAATGAGCTGAACTTCATCGCCGACCTTGATTCTGAAATGATTCTCGTGATAAAAATCGTCTGCCCAGTTTTGAGAAACCATACAGCCTTTTTCACCGGTTGCTAACGCTTCGCCATCAGTAATTTCAATTGATTTCATCATCGAAAGGTATTCGCTTCCACGAACACCAAAAAGCGCTGCCGTAAATTTTCGTCCCTCAACTTCAAGCAATGAAAATGATGAAAGCTGCAAGGTAAATGATTCAACTTCATCAAGAGAAGAAATGTAATCGTAAATTTCATGCAGGGATGAAAGTTCCTGCGTCGGGATTACAGAATTATCGATAACGGAAACGTTTCCAAAAAGACTGATGTTGTCCTTTGTCTGCTCCCTAATTACGACATCACCTGTAAAAGTATCCTTAAAGACTGTTTTAATTCCGTCGTCTGTGCCGTCAAAAAGCGCGTTGACTATCATCAGCATGGTAATAGAAAGCGTTATGAACACAATCATTACGGCTGAACTTTTTCGAGAAAAAACGTTTTTTAAGGCAAGTCTAAAAAAATACATAAAATCCTAGTAAATCTTAACAGAAAGTGTAAGGTAGTTTCCAACTTCATCGTAATATTCTGAATTATTGATGAAATAGAAACTGGTCGTATCTCCATAGCTGTGCTGAGTATAACTGAAAGTGTAGGCACAATATACTGAAATAGGCACATTCCATTTTCGGCAATCTAAAGTTGCTCCGAGCGTTACAGAATGAATCCATTCATAGACACCGTCATGCAAGAAGTCCTTCCAGTAAAGGTCTCCGGCAGAAACTCCGTTCAAATCCTGTGAATAATCAAGACAGTCAGTGTAAGAACTTCCGTCGACTGCGCCACTTCCAGAAGTCGTTCCATGTCTTACCAGAGAATAAGAGAGAATTGACTTCAAATACCAAAGTGGAGTTGCTTCGTATTTAACCAAAAATTCATCAGAGTTTGGTGGAAGATAATATCCGATACATTCACCGTGGTTAAGATAAGCCGTTTGCATGGCATGATCGTACCAAGGATTTTCTGTAAGCGGGTGAGTGTACATGTAAGGTTCGATTTTTGTGTACTGCGTGGTCAAAGTTGAAAGCCATGCTGGAATCGGAGTCTTTGCACCAACCTGGAAACAATACATATTTCTGTCCTTGTGAGCAAATTCTTCAACAAGAACATTCATTTCATCGATATAGAACTGGAAATAAAGGTGAGTGATGCCAGGGATTCGAGCTCCTCCGTAAACACCCATCTGAACGTTGTCAAAATCTCCGATCTGGTTCTGATAAAGAAATGGCAAAAGCAATGGATAAAGATAGCCAAGCTCAAGTCGTTTAATCCAAACACCTGAACTTACGGCACCAAAATAAGCGTATTCACCAAAATTGAACTGACCTGTAATCATAGAAAACAGATTCTGAAAGGAACTTGAAGATGTCTTCAAATCGCCTTCGCTGACATACTCAAGAGTTCCAACGATAAAGTCTGTTTCAAACCATTTTACAGGATTGATTATAGTTTCAATTGCAAGGAAGGGCTGGGCATCCTGAGAAAGGATCAAGCTTGAAGAACCGTATCCATAATCATGGCGGGTTCGTGAAAATTTAGCCTGAACCTTGTCGTCAAAGGCGGCAAAAACCAATTCCGGCTCGAGTTTTACGCCGGCAGAAAGAGCTTCACTTACAGGAACATATTCGTAAAAGTCAGTGAAGATGAACTGATATCCATCCCAGCTCTTATCAAATGTAAATGGTGCATACGATGAGTTTGAAAGCTTCATCAAACATCCGTTTGCATCAATCTTATAGGAAACGTAATCCGTAATATCACCCAAGAAATAAAAACCAAGCCACTGTTCCGTAGAAAGATGAGGATCATTAAAATTTGTTGCAAATTTAGATTCCCATTTTCCTCCGGCCTCGATTGGAAGCTTTACATCCTCATCATAGCGGTTCGTGTAACTTCCGCTCATGTACCATTTAGGTTCTTCAGATGGTCTAAGTCTTTCCAAAGCTTGTTCAAAAACTTCAGCTTCGCCTTCCTTGAGGTTTTCGCAGGCGAGAATTTCCTTGAGCTGATTGACTACAAAATTATTTGTGTAAGGTTTAGCCGCAGGGAGGAGTGAGATATAACCTCGGATTGAGGCATATTCCAAAAGCTGATATACACTGTCAGTTACTGGAACTGAAAGATTTGTCTGTGCGAATACAGGCGCAAGCAGAGTAAATGCAAGCGCAAGAATAACTACTCTAATTTTTTTCATATAAATGATTTTATCATAGAAAGAAAAACTAAACAACTAGAGTTAATAGAATACAGATTACATCATTTATATGCTGATATATTTTACAATTCCTTTGTTGACTTACGGAAAAAAATGATATAAGATTTAAATTATGAAAGCATTAAAGAAAACGTTTATTTTAGGTTTGATGGTGTTGGTTGCTGCAAGTGCATTCGCTCAGGATTTCGCTTCAGAATACGAAAAAATGAAAGCCGTTGTTTACAACGACCTCGTAGCAAAAGAAGCAGAAGTTTTGGCAGCTTATGATGCCGCAGCAGGTTATGTTACAAATGATGTAGAAAGCGCACAGATTGATTTTCTTGCAGGTCTTTTCTACATGAACAGTGGCAATAAGGAAAAAGCAGGGGAATACTACACAAATTCTTTGGCTAAATCAAAGGGTTCGTATGACAAAAACCCAACTGCAGAAGCTTATTGTGTTTACGCAGAAGCTCTTTCGCAGAACTGTACAGTACAGTCAACAGGTTACATGGTTTCAAACGGAACTAAAGTACCTAACTTTGCAAAGAAAGCTTTGGCATTGGATCCTAAATGTGCAGGTGCAAGCTACAGCTTGGCTTGTTACTCAATTTACGCTCCAGCTCCTTTCTGCAACTTGAAGAAAGGTCTTAAAATCCTGGATGAAACAATCAAGACAAGCAAATTGGACACAGATGACTTGTTTAACTACTACTCAACATATGCTTACGTAGCTCTTAAACAGAAGAACACATCTTTGGCTGATGAATGGCTTGCTAAAGCAGCAGAAATCTATCCAAACAACTCGAACCTCAAAATGCTCCAGAAGCATGAGTTCAAGACATACGGTGAAGATATCGATACAAGTTCTGCTAACGCAGCTGAATAAGTTTAATATTTATTCAGTTTCTTAATCCTAAAACTCCAGATATTCTTACATATTTGGAGTTTTTTGATTTTAAATCCCCCCTCTAAGTAATTATTTAGTTTACTTTAGTTATCAAATTATAGACAAAATTGTAAATTCTTAATACTCTTAAACCATGCAGATTTACATTTTTATTTTGTTATTTGTTGGTTTTTATTTCTTTTTCTCATCTGTTGTAAATGATTTCAAAATTCACTCAGACACAATTACAACTCCACTTGAAGAAGAACCAAAGGTATCAGTTTTGATTCCGGCACGAAACGAAGAAGCAAATATCGGAAACTGCCTGGATTCATTTGTCAATCAGACTTACACCAATTATGAAGTCCTTGTTTTGGACGACAATTCCACAGACAAAACTCACGAAATCGTTCAAAAATACGTCGATCAGTATCCTGGAAAAGTAAAGCTTTATTCCGGCAAAAAACTTGAGGAAGGTTGGAGAGGCAAGAGCTTTGCGATGAAGCAGCTTACAGAATATGCTACAGGCGAATATTTCCTTTTTACAGATGCAGACACTCACCACACTGAAAACTCAGTTTCATTGATGATGACAAACATCGTAAATCACGATGCGGACATGGTCAGCGGCTACATCGGTCAGGAACTTGGAAGTTTTGCTGAAAAAATCACAGTTCCGGTTATGTACATGCTTACAGGTCTTGCAGTTCCAGTCTGGCTCAACGAAAAAATTAAAGCACCGTTTCTTGCAACAGCAATCGGACAGTTTATCGGCGTAAAGGCATCATCTTTCAAATCAATCGGCGGTTACGATTCGATCAAGAACATCACGACTGAAGATATGTATCTTGCCAGAACCATGAAAAAAGCCGGTTTCAAAACCTTGTTCCTCGATTTCAAGGATGCCGCTAGCTGCAGGATGTACAACAACTACGAAGAATGCGTACGAGGTATCAGCAAGAACATCTTTGACTTCCTTGGTAAAAAAGACTTTTTGATGTTCCTTGCGATTACGGCAATACTTTTCGTACTTGCTTTGCCTTTCCCATTGATGGTTTTTGATCTTGTAAGGCACTTTTTCTTTGGTGCTGAAATCACAAAGCTTACAATGGCTTTGGTCATCAACTGTATTCTTTCCTTCCTTTCCTGGTCTGTCATCTGTATCGGACGAAGGATTCCGTTCTCAATTGCTTTCCTGTATCCGATTGTATTCGGAAATTTGTATTACGTTTCGATGGTTTCCTGGTATAAGAGCAAGCACGGAAACGGTTATATGTGGAAGGGCAGATTAGTTAACTAAAAATTTAGTTTTATTTTTTAATCACTCGTGATAAAATTGATGTGTCGTGTTATCAACATGGCACATTTTTTTTATTTAAAGGTCGATTTATAAATGCCTATCGCAGCGAGTGTTAAAGAAATCATGAACAATAAGGGCTCATCAGTAATTCGAAAGATGTTCGAGGAGGGAATTGCCCTAAAAGCAAAATATGGAGAGGACAATGTTTTCGATTTCAGTCTTGGAAATCCTGACATGGCACCTCCAAAAGAAGTTTATCAGGCCGTACAGGAAGTAGCAAAGGATGAAAATCCTTCTCGACACGGCTACATGCCTAATGCCGGCTACATGGAAACCCGAGAAGCAATGGCAGCAAAAATCAACAAGGAACAGAATTTACAGGGTGAAGGAAAACTTTGCGGAAAAAACATCGTTATGACAGTTGGTGCCGCAGGCGGACTTACCTGTATCTGCAAGGCCATCATTTCTCCAGGTGACGAACTTATCGTTCCGACTCCATTCTTTGCTGAATACCGCCATTATTGCGGACATTTCGGCGGAAAACTCGTTCCTGTAAAAAGCAAAAAAGACTTTTCAATTGATGTTGAAGGCATAAAAAAAGCACTTTCAGAAAAGACAGCTGCAGTGCTCATCAATTCACCTAACAATCCGTCGGGTAAAATATATTCCGAAGAAGAAATCCGTGAGCTTGCAAAAGTTTTGAAAGAGCACGGTGAAAAATGCGGACGAAAACCATATCTTATCTGCGATGAACCTTACAGAGCCATCACTTATGACGGAAAGAAGGTTGCTTCTGCATTCCCGCTTTATAATGAATCGATGGTCGTAACTTCTTTTGCCAAAAACTTGAGTCTTCCTGGAGAACGAATCGGTTTTGTGGCAGTAAATCCAAAGGCAGAAGATGCTGATGAACTGGTTGCCGCAATCATTTTTGCTAACAGAACCTTAGGTTACGTAAACTCTCCGGCTTTTTTCCAGAAAGTCGTGGCAAAATGCTGGGATGCAAAAGTTGACTATTCAACCTATCAGAACCGATGCAAGATGATTACAAAAGTCGTTGCAAATGCAGGAATCGAGTTCGTTCAGCCAGAAGGTGCTTTTTACCTGTTCTGCAAGGCTCCGCTTCCTCAGAAAGAAGAAAACAAAAAATACATTCTTAAAAATGATGATGGCGAATATTGCGATGAATTCGCATTCTGCGATCACATGAAAAAATACAACGTTCTGTGCGCTCCAGGAAGCGGCTTCGGCTGTCCGGGATATTACAGAATGGCTTTCTGCGTATCTGAAAAGACAATTTCAGGCTGCGAGGAAAGTTTGAAAAAAGCAAAAGAAACTTGGTAATAATAAAGGGGTAGATTATGAAAATTTTAATGGTAACGGCGGAAGCACTTCCGTTTGCAAAATCAGGTGGACTTGCAGATGCAGTTTCATCACTTTCAAAGGCTCTCGCAGACAACGGCCATGAAGTAAAGGTAATAATGCCACGTTATTACAGAATCAACAAGGATAAACTGACTCTTCTTGAAGGTCCAATGGGTGTTCCATCAAGTTATGGAGAAACATGGACTGCCGTCTACACGACCGATGTAGAAACATCAAAAGGTAACAAGGTAAACTATTACTTTTTGGACTGCGAAAAATATTACGGAAGAGACGGCATCTACGGAACAGCAAGCGAACCTGACTTCAACGACAATCCGACCAGATTTTCATTGCTCGCACAGGCCAGTTTCCAGCTCTGCAGAAAATTAAACTGGTATCCGGACATCATCCATTCGCATGACTGGTCGGCAGCACTCACACCGGTTCTTCTCAAGTTCTACGAACGAAAAAAGAAGGAATTCGCACACACAGCAAGTGTATTCACAATCCATAACCTTGGTTATCAGGGAATCTACAACAAGTCTCATTTCCCTGCAACAAATGTTGAATGGCTGTATTACTATTCAGCAGGTTTTGAATATTATGACAACATCAACTTCCTTAAAGCCGGAATCCAAAGTTCTGATTTCATTACGACAGTTTCCCCGACATACGCAAACGAAATTCAGACTCCTGGCATGGGCTTTACGCTAGATTCGCTTTTACGATACAGAAAAGATGACCTTCAGGGTATTCTGAACGGAATCGACACTGATGTCTGGAACCCGGAAACAGATAAATACATTCCAAAGAACTTTACGAGTGAAAAAATGGCAGGAAAAGCTGCGTGCAAGAAAGCATTGCAGGAACGATTCGGTCTTGAAGTAAATCCAAACATCCCGGTTGTCGGTATGGTAACTCGATTTGCTGACCAGAAAGGTATTGCTGAAGTTTTCGCTCCGACCTACGGATGCGCCTATGCAATGTGTAAGGACATGAACATACAGTTCGTAATCCTCGGTTCCGGTGAAAAATGGTGCGAAGCCGAAGTCGGATCTCTTCAGAGCAAGCTTCCTAACCTCAGGGCTTATTTTGGTTACAGCGAGGAAATTTCCCATCTGATTGAAGCAGGAAGTGACTTCTTCCTCATGCCTTCAAAATACGAACCATGCGGTTCAAATCAGGTTTACTCGATGCTTTATGGAACGCTTCCAATCGTTCGAGCAACAGGCGGTCTTGCAGACACCGTTCAGAACTACAACGAGGCAAAGGGAACAGGAACAGGCTTTATGCTCAACGACCTGACTCCTCAGAGTGTATACGACACTGTAGGATGGGCAGTATTTGCATATTACAACAAAAAAGATGACATCAAAAAGATGCAGAAAGTAGCGATGAAACAGGATTTCACATGGACAAAATCTGCTAAAGAATTTGAAGAAGTCTACAAAAAGGCTTTGAAGAAAATCTGATTTTAGATAAATCAAATCTAAAACAAAAAAAACTGCTTTATAACTTGAAGCGTGTATGAAGCGCACTTCAAAATAAAGCAGTTTTTTTTTGCAGATTACGGGCGGAGAAAGATTTAGCGCGCCAAAAGTGACCGCGTGCGGCGACAGGATTACGGGCGGCTCAAAAGGTTCGACGTGTCAAACACGATGTTGTTACCTTTCGCATCAGTTGCAATAAGCGTATTTCCAGAAATGATTATCGGAGTAGAGGAAGTCACACTTTCTTTTGTGAGGGCAACCTGAGTAAGGTCGTTTTCAAACTTCCCAATTTTATATTCAGAACCGTCCTGAACAACGGCAAAGAAATTGCTTCCTGCATTTACAAGAACCGAATCTGCTGCGATGTTGCTTTCACTGGAAAAAGCAATTTCCATTGAAGTCTTTTCGACAAGAACAAGTTTTACGGCACCGTTTCCAGAATCTTTTCCTGCTATACAGATGAATCCACCTTCAGTTTCAAACATTGTTCTGTTAAGGATGACATCCAGTTCCGATTCTTTCATCTGGCGTCCGGTATCTCCATCAAGCTGAACGATACTGGAAGTCATTGTCTTGGAGTTCTTAAGTTTAAGGCCATATACCGAATTCTTAACGGCAGCGTTTTTATTCTGTTCTTCGATGACCTGCTTTTGGTCCTTGACGATTTCGCCTCGGTCTTCGTAGGTTTCGACTCGTTTTTTATCAGCGAGCTGCTGTTTTTCAGCAGAAGTTTTGGCCAATTCCTCACTTTTAGCCTTTGCCTGATTTACTTCTTCAGTTTTCTTCTCAACTACCTGTTTTTGCTCATCAACGGCTTTCTCAGATTCAGCGGCCTTTTTCTGAGCCTCCTTGTCCTTCGGATTTTCTTCTGCATTTTTCTTATCCTCGGCAAGAGTCTGTTCAAGTTCGTTCAAGTTTTCCTGTTCTTCGGCAAGTTCGCTTTCAGCCTGGGCGATTTCTTTTTTAGATTCCGTGTACTGATTCTGAGCTTCAACAGCCTGCTTTTCAGCCTCATCAGCCTCGCGTCCCTTAAGGTCGAGCATGTTTTTTCGAACATCAACGCCCTTGTCATCAGTTTCGCGCATTGAATCAACTACGTTGCTGTCACTGATAAGTGTCGTATCGATGGTGCTTAATCCGCCTGCAATATCAGAAAGAGGGATTACAACCTGAGTTTTTCCCGGCCAGTCTTCGTAATTTGTCGAAAGACCAACCTTATCAGCTTCGAGATGCCAGGTCACGTTTTCCTTGTA